>JACZVC010000018.1:0-8621 GCA_022572885.1 Pseudomonadota bacterium
CTCGCTTGTTACTTTGCTCATTAAAAGTTCCTTAGCAATAGCAATTTGATCCTCAAGC
The DNA here is from genome assembly GCA_022572885.1 of Pseudomonadota bacterium. Taxonomy (NCBI): domain Bacteria; kingdom Pseudomonadati; phylum Pseudomonadota; species Pseudomonadota bacterium. Next base: position 59 of record JACZVC010000018.1, read on the forward strand.
GAATATTCCTTATCAAAAAATTCCGTATATTCATCTTCCTCGGCGAGAAAGACAGCTTCCAACGTATTCCTCATCTTTGCTGTTTGATGGTCACCTGAATAACGTAGCATTTTCAGAATTTCTGCACGCGCTGTATCGGCATCAATTTTAAACAATCCTTTACCTTGCGGAACACGGTACTTGCGGAACCTGGCTTCAAATTCAGACTTATATTGATTAGGGTAGGTTACCAGTAATGAAAAAACCTCCTCGAACGGCAACGATAAGTCGATGCTGCCATTTAGTTGGCTAATTTTTGTTTCTATACCCTCGTTTATCGTAAACCCAATAATTAACAAGCCTTTTAGAGCTGGATTAGACAAGATATATACAAGCCCTATTTCGGCACCCCCATTTTTTGATGCGCTAGTCATAGCGACATGGCCTTCTGGTTCGGATTCCAATGCGTAATCTCCAGTTTTGCCTCCCCGATCCCCAATGAGCGAATCCACTTGGCCGCAGCGTTAAGGGTGCTCCAGGTTTTTAACTTACCCTTCAATGTTTCCGCAACGTTACTGCCATTGGCTGTTTCTATTCTTACGTGAAAACTTGATTGGTCGGCAATTATTCGTACCTGCCGCACAGCACCCGCCTCAACCAGCGCCCTAATTACTTTTTCATTCATTTTTTTCTTCCTGGAAAAGCTCGACTTGTTCCGGCACCGGAATGCCCGCGTCTTTGCAGTGTTCTCGAATCAGCACTTCGACCATGTTAGCAATGCTTCGATGCTCTTCTTTCGCAGCTATTCGCAAAGCCTCCTTCACCCCCGGGTCAATCCGCAGGTTGAGTGTCGCTGTTTTCAGTCTGGCCACAAATGTTCCCTTATGATGCCGAATGCGTTACATTGTACAGTATGTGTACTGAAATAATACTAAAACTTACAAAGGCCTTGTAAGCCTGGTGTCAGTTGAACCCATGAAATTACTGCTTGATAGCTATGTTGCTGGCGTGCTGATCGTCGCGATACGCCTCGCTTTGCAAATGGTATATGTACTCGATTCCTATAATTGGGACTCCAGAAAGTTGGACATTTGGTTTACTTTTTCGCTTGTAAGTCTTCTTTGGCCTCTCTTCGCCTTAAAACCGCATTATTTGATAGATCCTGACCCCTTATTTGACGATTATGGGATCGCCAAAAGGATGCGAGAACTGGATCGGCTACGTGAGAATCCACCAATCTGCGGTTAGGTTATTCTTTACAGGCAGGGACATGGTCGGTACGAAGAAACTTTTGGGGAGTTTCTTTTTAAGGCTGCCGAAGTTGAGGAAGTTCTTGGTACGCGACTGGCTGCACACCCAAGTCTTTATCGAGACCAGGAAGGAGCAATTTTGAACTGGTTGCGAAGGCGGGATAAAAGTATAAACGAGCCTACGGCAGTTCCAAGCTCCTGGGACAGATTTCAATATGCGGCAAATACTCTAGCGAGAGAAGGCAAATCACAAGTTACTTGCCTAAAGTGCAACTCAAAAATTCGCAATGAGGACATTGACGAGTTAAATGATAAAGGCCGCGAGAATTATAAGAAATAGAAATTGAATGTTTAAACGGCTCAATTCACGATCTAATATGGCGTGATAGACCTATAATTTTGAGAATTGCCTAGTTTGTACGGTAAAGTGACAAGAAACACTGCGCTGCTGGGTGGGGTAGACCAGCACGGGAAGAAAAAATAAGCGATCTTGCTAGTAGGGGAAGACGATAATGAATCCGCATGTGCTAGCTCATCTAGAGAAAGCCAGAAAAGAGTTATTGGACCTTGGCCTCCGTAACTCTCTTCTGAACTACCGAGCCAGGTCAAATCGAATAGATGTTATAGACGAACTCTCCGATCAAGTCTACAAGATGCTCGTGACTGATGGAAAGAAAATGTGCTTCGTCCCGCTTCCAGGCGAAAAAATAGATAAAATGGACGAAGACTTATTTTTGTCGCTTTCTGAATCTGACCAGGATTGGTCGACTATTTTTGCGGAGGATGAGGAGCAAGATCAGCAATCAACTGTTGGTATTGCAGCCCGCTACACCGACAATAAACTTCAAACGCGTTTGGCCTCAGAGTCCCTCCATGCACGTCTATTGAAAATATATAGGGCAGCTAGAACGTTTTTGGAGGAACAAGGAGTCAATACACTCTACCTGGCGATTGGATTTCTTCATTGGTATGACGCTAATTCATCGGAGATCGTTCGTAAGGCACCACTTATTCTTGTCCCTGTGGAGCTGAGCAGAAAAAGCGCCAAATCCAGATTTTGGGTGAAGTACAGTGAGAGTGAACTGTCGATAAATCTTTCTTTAGCGGAAAAACTAAAGGACATTCTTGGGGTTGAGTTGCCGGAAATTAATGGTGAAGATCTAGATGTAAAAAACTATTTTAACGCCGTGAGCCGATCTATCGAAAGCCAGACCCGCTGGATAATTAAAAGCGACGAAATTTGTTTGGGCTTTTTCAGCTTCGGAAAATTCCTGATGTACAAAGACCTGGATTTGTCCAAGTGGCCAGAAGACTCTACTGCGCATAGTAATGAAGTTATCGACGCACTGCTAGGCGTTGGTTTTACAGAGCCTTCAACCGACATCAGTCCAGACGATGATCAAGATCCTCTTCCTGCGGATATATCAGTCCACCAAGTAGTAGATGCCGATAGTTCTCAAACCGCTGCCATAGTAGCAGTCCAACAAGGCAAGAGCATTTTGATTCAGGGGCCTCCCGGGACTGGAAAGTCCCAGACCATCACGAATCTGATTGCGGATTGTCTTGCGAACGGCAAAACGGTCTTGTTTGTAGCAGAGAAGATGGCAGCTTTGGAAGTGGTTAAGCGACGGCTCGATCACATTGATTTGGGCGATTCTATTCTGGAACTTCATAGTCATAAAACGAACAAAAAGGCACTTTTGGGAGAGTTGCATCGGACATTGGATTTAGGTAAGCCTACTCTTGGGAAAACCAAGGTGGATCTGACAAGTCTGGCTCAAATTGAAAAGCGATTAGATGATTACGCTGGCGCGATAAACAAACCAGTGAGCAACTCCGGATTTTCGCCGAACTATCTGATTGGGAAGCGGAGAGAATTGATTGGTTCCGGATCGAGAAACCTCGAACTTCAGATAGATAAAATGAGTGAATGGTCTTGGTTCGATATTCAGCAGAAACAAGCACTCGTTAGGCAATACGAAGCAGTCCTTGAGAGGTTTGGCATTCCAGAAAAGCATCCTTTCTTCGGCTCCAGGCTGGGCGTTCTGCTTCCGACTGATGAGTCGTCAATAGAGCGATCGCTTTCGGAAGCAACGCAGTCGCTAGAAAGCTTGATGGCAACAACAGCAGAACTTTCGTCACGTCTCCATCTTTCCAGGCCAAACTGCATTTTAGATGTAGACATCTATATCCGAGCGGCAGAAAGGGCAATTGAGGCACCGCATCTAGTTGGCGTCAGAGTCAATTCAGCCGAGTGGCAAGTGCGCCGGGATGATCTCAAGAAGCTTTGTGACTCCGGAAGAAAAATGTTCGAGTTAAAATCCGGGCGAGACGATCTACTGATTGAGGAGAGTTGGGCATTCGATGTGCTGAGCATCCGGCATGCACTAATTAATTATACGGACAAGTGGTGGCGCTTCTTTTCTTCAGAGTATCGGAGAGAAAAGAAACGGTTGGCAGGCCTTTGTGTTAATGGATTGCCAGATGGCAGGCATAGCCTACTGCCTGTTGTTGATGACATCCTAGAGTATCAAAGAAACGCAAGAATATTTGAGCCATTAGAAGGCTTGGGATCAACCTTATATGGTGCACAGTGGCAGGGACTTTCATCAGATTGGGATGTTTTGAATGGTTTGGCAAACTGGATTGTCTTGCTATATGAAGAAATAGGTGAAGGCAAGATACCGGATGGGCTTATCGCGTTCTTGGCCGGAGACCCGGAGCTGAGAGGTCTTTCAGGGCTCGTATCTCGGATTTCCAAAGCAATACCGAATTGGCAGACAAACAAAGAAATTGTTTTAGAAAAGCTTGGGATGCCGTCGAATTTCTTCGGTGATCTCCGCTTTGACGAGATCGTAATGAAATTAGGTTTCTTGAAGGAGAATTTGTCACGCCTTCATGAGGTCACTGCGTACAACAATGTCGTGGCTGAGTTGGAAGATATGGGGCTCTCCAAACTCGTGGAATTAACTGCGAGTACTACGCCGGGCGAGGTTCAATTGGAAACAGCAATTGAGTTGGAATGGGTCGAGAAATTGTTGAAGGAGGCCTATAACAGTCGTACGGCTTTGCAGCGGTTTGACAGATCTAGACACGAACAAGACATCAAAGAGTTTTGCAAACTTGATACTGGACAGTTTCTGCAGAACAGGGCGATCTTGGCCAAGAAGCATTGGGATTTGTTACCTAACTTTAATGCTGGTGAAGTTGGAATTATTAGAAGAGAGATAAACCGCAAACGTGGTCACATGCCAATTCGACGTTTGCTTGGTGAAGCAGGCCGAGCGATTCAGCAGATTAAGCCGGTTTTCATGATGAGCCCATTGTCTATCGCTAACTTCTTGCAACCGGGTGGCCATTCCTTTGACGTATTGATTTTTGATGAAGCCAGCCAGATCAAGCCAGTAGATGCCTTTGGCGCAATCTTGCGTTGTAAGCAGGTCGTCGTAGTGGGCGACGATAAGCAAATGCCACCGACGAATTTCTTCGACTCTCTAGTGGGTCCCACTAACGATGACGATGAAAATATCGTGGCAGATATGGAAAGTATTCTTGGGTTATTTATTTCTCAAGGTTGCCGGCAAATCATGCTCAAGTGGCATTATCGAAGTCAAGACGAGTCACTGATAGCTGTTTCTAACTATGAGTTCTATAACAATAAACTCATTCTTTTTCCTGCTCCTGGAAACCATCCAACTGCGCGTGGGCTTCAGTTTCTCCATTTACCTAATACTGCATATGAAAGAGGCACTACTCGAACAAACCCGCGTGAAGCTCAAGCGATCGCGTTGGAGGTCATGAAACATGCCAAAAGTAGACCGACGGAAACACTTGGCGTAGTTGCGTTTAGTAAAGTTCAGAGAGATGCAATTGAGATGCAATTAGAGTTGATCAGGAGAAAGGATGAATCATGCGAAAACTTTTTTGCTCATTCTCATGATGAGCCTTTCTTTACAAAGAATTTAGAGAATGTCCAGGGTGACGAAAGGGACACCATTTTTATTAGCATTGGTTATGGCAAAACAAAGGAAGGCTATCTTGCGATGGATTTCGGTCCAGTTAATCGAAATGGTGGCGAGAGGCGACTGAACGTTTTGATTTCTAGGGCGAAGCAGACTTGTCGTGTTTTTGCAAACTTTGAATCGGGTGACTTGGACCTCAATAGATCCTCTCAAAGGGGTGTAGCGGTATTGAAAACGTTTCTGAACTATGCGAAAACGCGTGTTCTGGATGTTCCTGATCTGGGATCCGATGAAACTGATTCGCCATTTGAAGACTCAGTGATACTAGCCTTGAGGAGACTGGGTTACGAAGTCAGGTCCCAAATTGGAAGTGGCGGATTCAAACTTGATATTGGAGTGGTTGATGTTGAGCGTCCGGGTAGTTACATACTTGGTATTGAGTGCGATGGGGCCACATACCACTCAGCGAAATGGGCTAGAGATAGAGATCGCCTTAGAGAGGAAGTATTGAAGCGTCTGGGCTGGCGAATACACAGGATTTGGAGTACAGATTATTTTCGAGATCCGGAGAAGGAAATCCGTCGCGTCGCTGAGGCAATAGAGCGTGCGAAAATAAGTAGGGGAGCTCCTGCGAACAAGAGCGATAGAAACGCAGACGAAGAGTTTAGAGTTGAGCGTTCGGTTAAGAGCCCTTCTGTGAAAGATCCTACTGTGGCAAGCGATTACTGGATGGCGGACATAAGTGTAAGTCTTGGCGGCAAAGGGTTGCATGAGCTATCAATGCAAAGGTTTGCAGAATACATCGAAATGGTGGTGGATATTGAAGCACCAGTTCATAATGAAGAAGTATTGAGGCGGATAATGGAAGCCTGCGGAGTAAATCGAGCTGGTTCTCGTATAAAGACCGCATATCTTTCTGCGCTTAACACGGCAGTACGGTCGAGAAAAAGCATAAAGAAAATTAAAGGTTTCCTATGGCCCGCGGGAGGCGCAAAAATAAAAGTAAGAGACAGGACTGGGTTAGATAACTCTGCACGAAATTTGAAAATGATCGCACCCGAAGAGATTGCACTTGCGTTCGAGACTGCGGTCAAACGATCACATTCGATAGTGGGTGATGAGCTAATAGCTGTAGTCGCAAAATCATTTGGTCTACAGCGGGTCACATCTAATATGAAAAAGTCGCTCAAAATACATTTAAGAAAACTGATCGAAGGTGAGAAGTTATCTATCGAAGGCGATCTCATTTCGTCACCAAACTAGGTTGGCACCCGGAAACTATTTGAAATCAGGAAGCCACTTCCTGAAATTGTATTCCCGAACTTATCAATCGCAATTATTGTGCAGACCGATTTGTTAACTTTTTCAAACAATTCTTGAGTGAACGATTGCCTTTGATGCCTTGAACTTTCATCATTATTGTTCGGCCCAGCGTTAACCATTACGCTGAGTAGAAAAAACGCAACAAAAACAAGTTTATAAGCCAAGCTTAGACCCGTTTGAATTGGGATAACCAACGATTTGTAAGGGCTACACATGAAGCAGGTTAATCAAAAACAAATATCTGCTTTGGGTCATCAGAAGTGGTCAGAATCAGTCTAATTGACCTGACAAAGCTTACGAATAGGGGTTAGTCGAGCTAAATCTACAGACACGGTGACGCCGTTTTCGTATTATCTTGGCACGTTGTTCGATCGCAAAGGGGTGAATCCTATGAGCCTGCGATTCCAGCCAGTAACGGTCATCCGTGCCGCATTTTTGGCCATCTTATTGATCCTGGTCTCCGGCTGCGTCAGTACGCTTGGAAGAGCTGTTGATTCGGGCGACATAGAGGCCGCGAAAAGAGCCATTGAAAAAGGCGGCAGTGTTAACGGTAACCAATGGGTAACTTCCCCACTCAATCGAGCAATTAGTAATGATGATCTAGAAATGGTCAAGCTGCTCCATCAAAATGGAGCTACGCTCCGACGAGGCTATTTTGGAGTTGCCGCAACAGCGAGTGCTTTAAGCACATACGGTTATCTGGCGGAAAACGGTGTTGACATCGCCGTGTGTGCGCTTGATCAAAGCTATCCGACCTGGTGGAATCGGAGCTTAAATATTGGCAGTTTTTTGCCGCCTTTAGGTTCGGCAATTGCGCGTAAAAATATACAGTCTACAAAACTTTTGCTCGATCTTGGCGCACCCCTGGAATACCGCTGTGATGTACCGCTTGGAGGCGACTACAACTTCTCAGCAATAATTGCTGCTTCTGTATTGGGAAATTCGGAAATAATCGGATTGCTTATTAAAAGAGGCTCGAATCCCAACCGATTGACGCTTAGTGGCCTTACCCCACTTTCAATGGCAGCTCAATATGGTTATTTCGATGCTGCTAGGGTTTTATTAGCAAACGGTGCGTATCATTCGTACTCAAATCAAATCAAGCAACCGATCGAATACGCCATTGAAGCTGGCAACGAAAATATTGTCGATCTTCTAGTTTACGCCGGTGCAAAGCGCCCGCAGCGCACGGCCTCATCAAACGTGCTGGGAAGCATTGCAAATGCGCTAGTAGATGGTGTGATCCTTGTTGCGGGTATTTATTTGATCGTCGAAGGTGCGAAATACTATAACTTTCAAGATAGTTTTACATCGAGCAGTAGTTCTAGTGACGATAGGACTCGCCGCTCACCAAGCCAGTCAATACGTGCTAACGACGACAATCAATGCAACAGCGATTTCCAATGCAGTGTTTTGGAAGTGTGCCTGAAAAAACCGGGGCATATCAGCGGCATATGCGTAAAAGATGCCAGTCAAACGCGGCTTAAGGGAGAAAGAGATTCTGTAGAAAGTGCATTTGTTCGACCGTTAACATTTAAAAGCACTGGTAACTGTGAGCTAGGTTTTCACTGGGATTTGATTTATCAAGCATGCGTCAAGTAACTGGGTAGGCGGCAAACGAATGCTCATCCGAGATTCTCGGACAAATCGATACATTTACGGCAAATAAACGGCCATACACGCCTCGAAAATCCCCGAATGTCCCCGAAAGTCTCCTTTTCCCTTTATTCAGAGGGATATCGATTCAAATCGCCGGGTAGTGTATATGCGCAAGGGCTGCAGTCCCTTACGCGTGTGGGGTCGAACAACGTAAGCCGAATCGTTCTAGAGATTAGATTTTCTGAGTGGCATCAACATGCCTGAATTCCCCGATTTCACCTTTTCACCCTATACACCGGCCGGCCAGTTCTAGAAATACTTTTCCAATGGGAGTGTAGTGGTGAAAAGATGAAATGATAGAAATGGAAGTTGAAAAGAGTTTTTGATATTTGATACTCGATACTAGTGCACTGTAACGTAAATTATTGATCATTCTTGTCATTGCGAGCC
>JACZVC010000018.1:8631-65676 GCA_022572885.1 Pseudomonadota bacterium
TGAAATGATAGAAATATCACTATGGGAAGGCATGCTACCGCTGAGTCTCGGACGATTGAGGGGTTCACCTGCAGATGGTGAAACAGGGAGGAAATCACTCATAACGCAATGGTTTGAACCACTCAGTTTTATCACCTGGCACAGTGGCACACTTAATATCCTCTGATTGTATCAACGTCTGGATCGCCTCATCTCTAAGACGCGCGGGCATTTTCTGAAATCGTTTGGTGATTTGTGATCTTGCCACATATCCCTTGATATTCATTTCCCGTTTGTCGTTATCTCTTGCGGCCTTCGTTTTTTCCCATTCAGTGGTCATAGCGATTATGTAATTGCGAATTTGTGTTATCGCGCGGTCAATATTGCTGTCCGCGATCTCTTCGGTACCAATCTTGACAATTCCGCTTACACACGATCGCACAAAACTGATAGCCCAATTCGCAATTTCTATATCGACAACTGGTTTGGTATTTTGTATTGGGCCCATTTCGGCTGCACAACCTATCGCCAGGATACCAGAGACCTTAACTGCGTTTTCAAGAGCTCGTGCATACAATGGACCGAGATTGTCATTGGCTACACGACATTCCTCCGCCTCATTGCGATATTTTTTCAGTGCTGCTTCCGCTTCCGGAGAAACACAGATAATCATTGGGTCTGCCGGGTCGTCACCGGTCTCATCCGGGAGTTCAAACGGATCCAACCGTTGGAGATTTTTCAGAGCGCACTTGAGATCATTGCCAATATTGATGTTAGGATTTTTGTAAGCAGGTCGGCGATTATGTGTCTGGACGATTAGCAAGCGATTTAGCGTTCCATCAACAACATCCTTACTTGAGAGGGCGTCCGTCAAAGATCGTCTAGTGGTGGTGCCAAACATGCAAACGAATGGTCTATTTATACTTGGAATGTTGTCCTGTGGATTAGCGTAAATTTTTCCGGCATAAGTGGTATCCGCTTGACCGAATAACCGCATTAACTCTGAAACTAGATCGTAAGCATGGGAATTGTTTGGATTGGCGGCCACATTCAGGAATCGACCAAATTCATCAATCAATAACGTGATGTCATGGCGATCCGAGGAACTTAATGCCCTCAGGAGTGCGGTGCTAGAAGACACTGACTCTTTAACCCGAACCAATCCATCAACGACACTCAAGGCGGCCTTTATAGCTTTACGCGGCGCTTCTTTTCCTTCACCTGTCTCCGCAACCGCAACCACATAGAGATTGAGTGGCGTGCGCCAGGGTCCTACAACGAACCAATTTCTTGTTAGAGAGGCAACGGTAATGAGACCTGCGCAAATGTCCAAGAGCGGCTGATCACGAAATGCGGCATTGTTACTGTACTCGGCGACCAGGCCTACCAGTCCCGGCGGTTTCAGCAATTCTTCTGGAAAAGACTCATCGCTACTATGGCGGGCGCATGCACGATCGTTCCCATGTATTAGGTTATCGGACTCGAGGTTAACGATGTCTGCCGAATAATCTTCACGTGGACCGGAATACTCATTTAACTTGAAGCCAGCCTCTTTAGCTAACCCAAGCACAGTGGCACCGGTAACACCGTGGGACGTATGACAAAAGCCATGCCATTTGGACTCGCACTCATTCTCACGTGACTCGTCATACTTGCTAGAGGTCCGACTCCATTCGTCCCACATTTCGAAGCCTGCGCTAGACCCATCCGATTCGTGATGAAGAGACATGCCGACGGTTCTCCACTCATCGTAATCATCGGCGGAAATGTGATCGAGAGCTGCTCTGAGAAAATCCGCATGAATTCGACCCCCATTGGTAATTCGTCGTTTTTTCGTCGATACGTTTTTTTTGATGATATTGCAGCCGTAATTTTCGAGAAACACCTCTAATGCGAGCAGATAATTGTCGATGCCTTGACGAGTTACAATTGGCAGATCCTCAATACTAGTATTCATCGGGTTCTTTGGGCCTACCCAGTCGTATTCTTTCTGAGTATCAGGATGAATTCCGAATGCTACAAACTGCTGCCCATAAGCGAGGATTTCGACTTTTTGTGCTTTATTGTTGTGTCGAAATTTCACCACGTGCTTGCGAATATCGGATTGGGCTGCCTGATAAACTAGTAACGATCTGGGCACCTGACCAACCCTTTCAAATGGTGAATTGCCTAACTCGGTGCGAGTCATCGCGACTATAGAATTGACGAGTTGCTTGTCATCAACATCAATGTCAACCCCGGCCAAGTTGTGGCAGCGAAGACTGGTATTGATCCCCAAGCTCGTATTGGCCCAGGACTCAATTTCAGTCCGGTCAATTGTTATGCTATTCCACTTTCTAAGGCGAACTGCCTTCCCATCGGCTGGCAGCGGCCCATAACCTTTTTCCAAGAGCTGAAGGCGATCACTTGTGTAGCTGTTCTGCTGGGGAGAATGGCTAGAATTGTTGTTTGGAATGAGGGGTGCCTCGGATGTTGGTCTACTCATGCGAATTGACCTGTTCGATCCAAGCTCGAATGTCTTCCACTCTCCATGCCGTGGTGCGTGGCCCAAGTTTCACTGGTTTAGGGAAGCGGCCCGATTTGACACCATCCCACCAGGTGGATTTACCAACAGGGATTATGGCAGGGATGGGCGGATCGGCATTGGGGTCGCCGACTATTTGAGTTATGCGGAGATAGCCCGTTTCGGGAAGTTGATACGACATGATGTGACTCCATACTGAGAGGTATGAAGCCATCTATACCTGTCCGGTAGATCTCACGAGGCCCGAAAATACTTTAGGATTTGCCTAATTCTCGGACACATCTCCGTTTTCGATGAATTCTTGGCTCTTCGTTCCGCTTCCGCCTCGATTTTTTCGATAACTTTGTTTCGGTCCGCCAATGGGGTACCTTGTTTGTTGTATGAGCGTCTGATTTTCTTCCGGTTGGGGTGCCGAATATTCGCGTCTTTCAGAGCAAAATGTATGAATTCTCGCTCTTCGTTTTCTGCAGGAGACAGGTTACTAATTGCGCCCGTGATCTTACGTATGTTATCGATCTCACTGACGTGCTGTCTAAAGGTTCTGCGTAATTCACCGATAACCTTTTGAAGCACTTCCTTCTTGGGCCGGCCTCGTGCTCTGGCGCGTGGCAGGGACTGTAAATCTTTAAGATGCTGCTTGTAATGTCCAAGAACCTCCTCCACTTGCGTGATTGCTCGAGCGGCTTTCTCTTGGTCGTTTAGATTGACAGACGGGTCGAGGCCAAGTAAGTCAATCAGCTTTTCACGAGTGTCTTCGCTTAGACAATGACGTTTAGGCATTCAATTTGCGGACCCGGTTTTTCGCGGCGGCTTCGGCATGTGAATACCCTTATGCTCTAAGTGTCAAAATTTTGGCACTTGTGTCGGATCCCACGAACGCCGCCCAAGTGTCCATCAATTGACGGCGCTTATCGAATAAGTCTCCGCGCAGATACGCCGCCTCAACCTTATCGGAAACGGTATGTGCAAGCGCCATCTCACAAACCTCACGGGAGAAATTGGTTAGTTCGGCCGCCCAATCGCGAAATGAAGATCGGAACCCATGCGCCGTAATTTCCTTGCCCATGCGGCGAATCATCATCAGAAAGACCATAGTAGATAGTGGCTTCTTTTCAGATCGACCCGGGAAAATATACGGCCCACCGTAAGATAGTTCTTTCGCTTGCGCCAGTATCTCTATGCAACGTTGACTGAGGGGTACTCGAAATTTCCGTCCAGCCTTCATCCGTTCGGACGGAATCGTCCACGTCTCTTTCTCTGCCTCTATTTCGCTCCATTTAGCCAGGATAACTTCGCTAGTACGAGTAGCTGTCAATATTAGAAATTCAAAGGCTAGGCGTGTGGACTCATTTGCGTCGGCCTTACCCAATTTTCTGATGAACGAGTTTACTTCCGAATAAGGAAGGGCGGCATGGTGTTTCTGTTTCTTTGGTTGGTTTGGTAGTCCTTTCACTATGCCATTGATCGGATTATCACCGGTTCTGTGTCCTGCAGCTTTAGCCCAGTCCAGTACCGTGCCGATTCTCTGTCGCACTCGCCTTGCCGTCTCCGGCTTTGTCAACCATATCTTAGATAAGGCATTCAGAACGTCTGGGGTATCTACTAGGTCAACTGAACGATCACCAAATAACGGGAATGTGTATTCCTTGAGCGTTTTGATCCACTGTGCGGCGTGCTTTTTGTTTTTCCACGTAGCGGAATGTTCTTCATGCACCAATATTGCCGCTTCTTTGAAGGTTGGTATCTGCGCGCTGGCTTTCCGTCTCTCCACCAACGGGTCACCACCCTTTCGAGCGGTCTTTCTCATGCAGGCGGCTTCCTCACGGGCCTCAGCGAGTGATACCAGCGTCAGTCCGCCGAGACCAATGTCTCGACGCCTGCGCTGTACGACGGTGCGAAGCTCCCACCGCTTGCTGCCTGAGACGTCCACAATCAGGTATAATCCGTTGCCATCTGCATACTTTCCAGGCTTCTTGAGCGCCCTGACAGCGGTCGCTGTGAGCGCCTTATGAGGATGTGGCCCCCTAGTCTTCATGATAGTTCTCTACTTACCCCACATTTCACCCCACATAATATATCGGATATTAACAGACTAGGTTGGACAATGTCGGACTATCGAATTGCTGCAGCCATTGCTAGATAACGGATTGAGGGACGCAACTCAAGGCGCTAGACACCAAGTAGGCGGACACCCCCTCCGCCAACAAAAACCCCCGTTGCGCCGAACAGGAAACAATCATTCACATGGCCAGCCTGGAAAACAAGAAAAATTCCTACACTCGGGATGAACTGGAGACCTGCGGCAGTGTAGGCTTGTTCGGTCCCGATGCGGGAAAACTGCCGACCGGCAACATGCTGATGTTCGACCGCATTGTTGAAATTAACGACGATCGCGGGCTCCACTCCAAGGGATATATTGAAGCGGAGCTGGATATCAACCCGGAGCTGTGGTTTTTTGCTTGTCACTTTGTCGGTGATCCGGTCATGCCCGGTTGTCTGGGCCTGGACGCGTTGTGGCAGTTGTGTGGTTTTTTTCTCACCTGGAAAGGTTGCAAGGGCAAGGGGAGAGCGTTGGGCGTGGGCATTGTAAAATTCAGCGGCCAGGTCCTGCCGACGGCGAAAAAGGTGACTTACACTTTGAATATGAAGCGCGTGATTACCCGAAAATTGATCATGGTTATCGCCGACGGTACCGTTGCCGTGGATGGGCGAACGATTTATACGGCGGACGACTTACGCGTCGGGCTGTTCCTTTCCACCGATAATTTTTAAGGGCAAACGTATGCGTCGGGTAGTCGTTACGGGTATGGGTCTGGTTTCCTGTTTGGGGAATACCAAGGAAACCGTCATTGATTCATTGCGCCACGGAAAATCGGGCATCAGCTTCAATGAAAAATTCCAGGAAATGGGTTTGCGTAGCCGCGTTTGCGGTTCGGTCGATATCGATCTCAGCGAGCACATCGATCGCAAGGCTCTTCGCTTTATGGGCGATGCCGCCGCTTACGCCTACGTTGCCATGCAAAACGCCATCGATGATGCCGGCCTGACCGATGACCGGGTCTCGAATCCGCGTAGCGGGATAATCGCCGGTTCAGGCGGCGCATCGAGCGCCAACCTGGTCTGGGGCGCTGACAAGTTACGCGAAAAAGGCGTGCGCCGCGTAGGCCCGTACCTGGTCCCACGCACCATGAGCAGTACCGTTTCCGCATGCCTGGCCACGCATTTCGGAATTCGCGGCCTCAACTATTCCATTACTTCCGCCTGCGCGACCAGTACCCATTGCATCGGCGCTGCGATGGAACAAATCCAGTGGGACAAACAGGACTTGATTTTTGCCGGTGGCGGTGAGGAAGAAGACTGGATCCTGGCGATGATGTTCGACGCCATGGGCGCTTTGACATCCAAGTACAACGACACGCCCTCGACGGCGTCGCGCGCCTTTGACGCCGGGCGCGACGGCTTCGCGATCGCCGCGGGCGGCGGCATGCTGGTGTTGGAAGAACTGGAGCATGCAAAGGCTCGCGGTGCGAAAATTTATGCCGAGCTGGTTGGTTATGGCGCGACGTCCGATGGTGAAAACATGGTCGCACCTTCAGTCGAAGGCGCGGTGCGCTGTATGCAACAGGCGATCGCCACCGTCGACACGCCGATCGACTACATCAACACCCATGGCACCAGTACGCCGGTGGGGGATATCGCTGAGCTCGACGCCATCTCCAGAGTGTTCGATGAACAGATACCGCCACTGAGCTCGAGCAAATCCTTGTGCGGCCATTCGCTTGGCGCCGCGGGCGTACAGGAGGCAATTCATTGCCTGCTGATGCTGGAGAACGATTTCATGGCTGGCTCGGCCAATATTTTCGAACTGGACCCGAAAGCCGAAGGTTTCCCCATTTTGCGGGAGACCAGGGACAACGCCGGCCTGAACACGGTCATGAGCAACAATTTCGGTTTCGGCGGCACCAATGCTTCGCTGGTGTTCCGGCGCTACTGATTTCCTGGAATTGTCGCACCAGAAACGAGATTAAGTTAAATGCCGCACAAACCAGGCAGGCTTGTACTATGCTAGACGGACAATAAACGACAAAGCCAAATCCGCCAAAAGACGGAGACGGAAAGCCACGGGTCCTCGCTTCCTCCGAGAAGCCATGGATGACTCCCCGAAGGACCCAAAGACAGCCGGGCTGCCACTGCAATGCAGGGTACCTTGGGCGCACAACTGTATAGAAATCCGAAGCAGCCTGAATGCCTTTGCAAAGGAGTTCGGACCATGCGCCGGTATTTCATTCAACCAACAAAGTTTCTTACTTTAATCGTTGCAATCAGTTTCGTATTTGCGAACCAATCCCTGGCCCAAGGCACTTGGGAGACCAAGGCTCCGATGCCGACACCGCGGGGAGCGCACCCGGCGGTAGCTATTGGCGGAAAGATTTATGTAATCGGTGTTCACGACGAAGTTCCGGGCCTGGGATTCAATGTCGTATCGAACCTGATCGTCTACGATTCTGCGTTTGACAGCTGGTCACCGGGGACACCGCAATCGGCACACTTGGGAGGACATGGCGCCGCCATCATCGATGGCAAGATATATGTTGCCGGCGGATGCTTGGGGTCGCCACCCTTTGGCCCCGCCTGCAGTTTTGTGACCAATACGCTCGAGCGCTACGATCCGGCTTTGGATCCTTTGTTGGGTGCGCCAGCGGGTTCGAACCCTTGGACAACGCTTGCGCCCATGCCGGCATATCCAGGTTCGACCAATGGTAGAAGAGCGGGTCTGGCTGCCGTAGCAATCGATGGAAAGCTGTATGCGGTCGGAGGATTTTTTCAATGTAACATCTTCTGCCCGTCGAATAATGTTCTGCAACGCTACGATCCGGCTTTGGACGCCTGGACAACGCTCACAGACATGCCAACCTGTCGAGACGGTATGCATGCGGCGGCGATTGGCGGTAAGTTATACGTGGCAGGCGGTTTTCAGAGAACCGGTGGGTGTGGATTCGGCGGCGGCGGTTTCTCGTCCAGCAAACTTGAAGTCTACGATCCGGCTTTGGATCCTCTCCTGGGAGCGCCCGCGGGTTCAATTCCTTGGACAACCTTGACCGATATGAGCGCTGCACGGACGGCATTGGGCGTTGGCGTGATCGACGGTTTGCTCTATGCCGTCGGCGGAAATGATGGTGTAGGTGCAAATCTGGACCTATTGGAGGCGTACGATCGGGTAACGGATGTCTGGACGACCCAGACTCCGATACCGACGGCGCGCTCGCAACATGGCACTGCGGTCATCGGCAACCAACTCTATGTCATGGGCGGTGCTAGTACCGTCCTATTGAGTTCGATGGAAGTGTTTACGCCAGATGCTTGTACCGCGCCACCTGCCAATATCATCAATTGGTGGCCGCTGGACGAAATATCACCCGGCAACGTGGCGGTCGATCTTGTCGGCGGTGCAGATGGCACGGTGATTGGCACCGTTAACGCGGTGGCCGGTAAAGTTGGTGGCGGATATGAATTTCCGGGTGGCCCGGTGCCATCACACGACGCTTCTGTCGACATCCCCGGTGGTGGCGGGCTCAATCGTGCCGATCTGGCAGAAGTGACGATCGAAGCCTGGATCAATCCAGACCTGGCCTCCTTGTTTAGTGACGAACGGGAGATTGTTCGGAAAAATTACACTTTGCCTTCCGGGGGCTCAGGTGCGTTTCTGCTGTCGTTCCAGATTGGCTTCTGCGCTTCGCCAGCACCGTGTCTCACTTTCTTCTTTCCCACCGCTTCCGGGAATCAGCAACTTAGTGTTCCGGTAAGCGGTATCGCCGACGACGGCGGGCCTTACAATTTCACCGATGGATTTCATCATGTTGCAGCGACCTACGATGGAATTGCCCAGAAAATTTATATCGACGGGCGGTTAATTGACTCGAGGCTTGTTGCAGGCCCGATAATTCTGTCAACTTTGTCAACTGACCCTACGACTACCTTAACAATTGGCGCCTCGTGCACGCCGACCCTACCGAGCTCACGTTGTGAAGTATTCGATGGCATCATCGATGAGCTCAGTCTTTATGACCGCGCCCTGACGCAGATTGAGATTCAGGCGATCGTGAGCGCCGGAAACGCGGGCAAGTGCACGGTTATCAATGAGCCCCCGACCGCCGAAGCCGGTGCCAATCAGTCGATCCACGCCGGTGATTCTGTGATTCTGGATGGCAGCGGCTCATCCGACGACGTTACACCATCAGAGGATCTGCTGTATGCGTGGAGTTTCGACAGCGTACCAGCAGGCAGCAGCGCGACACTCAGCGGTGCGTCGACCATTGCGCCGAGTTTCACGACAGACCTGCCAGGTGACTATGTCGTCAGCCTGGTGGTGACCGATGAAGGCGGCCTCCCCAGCGTACTGGACACTGTGACGATATCGTCCTTGAACGTGGCGCCGACCGCCGACGCCGGCATGGACCAGGGTAGCGTCGTAGGGTTCATGGTTACGCTGGATGGATTCGGTAGTGACGATGCGGATCTCGATCCCATTACTTTTGCGTGGGCATTGACGGTCAGGCCAGCAGGCAGCGCCGCTTTTCTCACCGGGCCGGACACCGTTTCACCATCCTTTATACCGGACCTGCCAGGCACCTATGAAGCACAACTGGTCGTCAACGACGGCTTTGCAGATTCCGCACCGGACGAGGTAGCCGTCTTCGTCATAACGGTGGAAGCTGCTGTTGCTCAAATGAAAGCTGTGGACGCCATCAATATCATCGCCTTTTTGGCCCCGGACAAAATAACAACGAAGGGTAATCAGACGGCGCTTGGCAATCACCTGGCGCAGGTTATCGAGGCATTGCAAACGGGTGATACCGAGAAAGCTATCAAGAAACTCACCCAGGCCATCGAGCGAACAGACGGATGTAAGTTGCGTGGTACGCCCGATCTGGGGAAAGGTCCAGGCCCGCAACCTAAGAAAGACTTTATCGCCGATTGTGCATCGCAAGCGCCTGTCTATACGCTATTGGCGGAAGCGTTGGCGACACTAACGCCGTAACCTGCGGGTAATCTGCAAAGGCAACGGAAACCTCGCCGAGTGGCGGGGTTTTCTTTTTTGCGTTGCAGCAAATGTCGGCAATTTCGCATTTTTTGACCTGGAATTTCGCTATCATTGCCTTGACGCAACTGACATCGGCGGACCTGCAAGCCGCTGGTGAGAGGATGGATCCTTTGCGAGTCGTGACCGCGCTACTGGTCGCCGTGGTCCTGGGTACCTGCTCGAGACCGCCGTCACTGGTGGAACAGATCAAGACGCTCGGTGAGCTGCGGGTCATCACCCGGAACAGCCCCACGACCTATTACATCGGACACGAAGGCCCGATCGGGCCTGAGTACGACCTGGTCAGCCGGTTCGCCGAGGAGCTGGGCGTCGAGCTCAGGATCGATGTCGATGAGGAACTGCGGACGCTGATACCGGGCGTGAAATCCGGTCGCGCCCATATCGCGGCCGCCGGCCTAACCATCACCGCGGACCGCCTCGTCGAGGTCGCCTTTGGCCCCTCTTACGATGACATTTCCGAATTCCTGGTTTATCGCGTCAATACGCGACGGCCCAGGGAACCCAAAGACCTGATCGGCAAAAGTATTGAGGTCATCAAGGGCAGTGCGCATGCCGACACCCTGCATCAATTGCGTCAGCGCTACCCCGACCTGGCCTGGATCGAAACGCCAAACGTCACCGGCGAAGAACTGATCTACCAGGTCGCGCAGGGCAAGATCGATTATACGATTGCGGATTCCAGCGAGTTCAATGTGTCGCAGAAATTCCATCCGGAAGTCCGGGTTGCGTTTCAGTTGAGAAAAAATCTGCCGCTGGCCTGGGCCATACCCAGAAATTCGCCGGCCTTGCACGATTCGGTGCAACAGTTCTTTGCCGGACTCAGGAAAAGCGGCGAGCTCGAGCGCATCCTGGAGAAATATTATGGCAATGTCGGAAATTTCGATTATGTCGGCACGCGGGCGTTTCTGCGGCATATCGAAACCCGCCTGCCGCAGTTCAGGACCAGTTTCCAGCAAGCCGCGGCGGATTCCGGCATGGACTGGCGGTTGCTGGCGGCGGTTGGCTACCAGGAATCGCATTGGAACCCGAAAGCGGTGTCGCCGACCGGCGTGCGCGGCATCATGATGCTGACCCAACTGACCGCACGTCAGTTGGGCATCCAGAATCGGATCGATCCCGTGCAAAGCATCTCGGGTGGATCGCGGTATATCCGGGAGATGATGGGCAGGATTCCCGAGCGCATCCCCGAACCCGACCGGACCTGGCTGGCGCTGGCGGCCTATAACGTCGGCTGGGGCCACGTGGAAGATGCCCGGATCATTACTGAAATTCGGGGACTGAACCCGGATAGCTGGGTCGATGTCAGGAGCAGCCTGCCATTGCTGACGCAGAAAAAATGGTATTCGCGGGTACGGCGAGGTTACGCGCGGGGCTGGGAGCCGGTCCATTACGTGGACAATATTCGCAGCTATTACGATGTGCTGCTGTGGCTGTACTCGGACTCCAGCCCGTTCAGGGAGCGGCTGGACCTTGACGATGAAGAACAACAGCCCAAAAAACCGATTGAGGCCTGAGACCGGCTTTCCACCCGTCGCCGACGCTGACTCCCGCGTATTGGTACTCGGCTCCATGCCCGGCATCATGTCTCTCGAACGGCGGCAATACTATGCGCAGCCGCGCAACGCGTTCTGGCCGATCATGGCTAAGCTGTTTGGCATCGCGAGCGGAGGCGAATACGCCGAACGATTGCAAGGCCTGCTCGATGCCGGCGTCGCGTTGTGGGACGTGCTGCAATCCTGCGAACGAAGCGGCAGCCTGGATGCCAACATCGATATGAAAACGGCGGTAACGAACGACTTCGTCGGTTTTTTCCTGGCGCACCCGCGCATCGATCGGGTTTTCTTCAACGGCGCGACAGCGGCCAGCATATTTGAACGCCGGGTGTCGCCTGACCTGGAGAAAGCCGGCATCCGTTCGATCGAGCTGATCCGCTTGCCATCGACCAGCCCTGCGCATGCCGCGATGATCTATGCGGAAAAACTGCGGCGCTGGTCGGTCATCTCCGCTTCCTGAAAAAGTCCTTGAGCAACTCCCCGCATTCCTTCGCCATGACGCCGCCTTCAACATCGAGTCGATGATTGAGCGAGTCCGCCTGCACGAGGTTGAACACCGAGCCGGCCGCGCCGGTTTTTGGATCGGCTGCGCCGTAGACCAGTCTCTTGATTCGCGCATGCACCATCGCGCCGGCGCACATGGCGCAAGGTTCCAGCGTGACATACAGCGTGGCATCCGCCAGGCGATAGTTGTCCATACGCCGGGCGGCCCTGCGCATGGCCTGCATTTCGGCATGAGCCGATGGATCCGCCAGCGCGATCGGCTGGTTGAAGCCCTCGCCGATGACAGCGTCCCCGTGCACGACAACGGCGCCCACCGGCACCTCTCCCTGATCCCGCGCCTGCGTGGCAAGCTCCAACGCCCGGGTCATGAATTCCTGGTCCGGATTTATTCCCGCTTCAGTATCGGCCATGATTGTTCACATGTAGTCTTTATTTATTACATCCAATTCTTTCAATTTCATCTCAAGTCTTATTACTTTGCCAAGTGCGGCAAGTGCAAAAATAAATCCAATAATTCCTAAAACTTCCATGATTCACTCCCATTCGATGGTGGCTGGTGGTTTTCCGGAGATGTCATAGGTAACCCGGGATACGCCGGGGACTTCATTGATAATCCGGCGGCTGACGTGGTCGAGAAAATCGTAGGGCAAACGGGCCCAGTGTGCGGTCATGAAATCGATGGTTTCGACGGCGCGCAGCGCAATGACATAGTCGTAACGCCGGCCATCGCCGGTCACGCCTACCGATTTGACCGGCAGGAAAACGGCGAAGGCCTGGCTGGTTTTTTCATACAGCTGGTGTTTGTGCAGCTCGTCGATAAAAATATCGTCGGCCAGCCGCAGCAGGTCGGCGTATTCCTTTTTGACTTCGCCGAGTATGCGCACGCCAAGCCCGGGGCCGGGGAACGGATGCCGATAAAGCATATCGAATGGCAGGCCCAGCTCGAGACCGATTTTCCGGACCTCGTCCTTGAACAGCTCGCGCAATGGCTCGACCAATTGCATGTTCATTTTCTCGGGCAGGCCGCCGACATTGTGGTGCGACTTGATGAGCTGCGCTTTGCCCGTTTTGGCGCCCGCCGACTCGATGACATCGGGATATATCGTGCCCTGCGCCAGCCATTTGATTCCTTCGAGCTTGTGCGCTTCCTCATCGAAAATCTCGATAAACAACCGGCCGATAATTTTTCTTTTTTCTTCCGGATCGGTGACCCCCCGCAGGCCATCGAGAAAACGCCGCTCGGCATCGACCCGGGTGACCTTGATGCCCATGTGTTTCGCGAACATGGCCATGACCTGGTCGCCTTCGTGCAGACGCATCAGGCCATGATCGACGAACACGCAGTTGAGTTGATCGCCAATCGCCTGGTGCAACATTGCCGCAACCACCGCTGAATCGACGCCACCGGAAAGCCCGAGCAATACCTGGTCCGTTCCCACTAGCTCACGAGTCTTCGCGATGCTGTCGCTGATGATGTTGCCCGGCGTCCAGTCGGAGGCCAGCCCGCAAATCTCGTGCAGGAAGCGGCTCAGGATGCGCTCGCCCTGCTTGGTATGGGTTACCTCGGGGTGAAATTGCACGCCGTAAAAGCCGCGCGCCTCGTCCGCCATCCCGGCTATTGGCGCGTTGCCGGTACGGGCGATCACGCTGAAACCCGCGGGCAGTTCATCGACGCGGTCGCCGTGGCTCATCCAGACGTCGAGCAACGCTGTGCCGTCATCGGCCAAACGATCCTCGATATCGCTGAGCAGGCGTGAATTGCCCACGCTCTGCACGCTGGCATAACCGAATTCGCTGTGACCGGCCGTGGTGACCTTGCCGCCAAGCTGCTCGGCCATGGTCTGCATGCCGTAACAGATACCCAGTACCGGCACGCCATAGTCGAACACCGCAGCGGGTGCACGAGGCGTCATTGCATCATCGCTGTCGTCGATTGCCGATTCGGGGCCGCCCGACAGGATCATGCCATGCGGGCCAAATTTGCGGATGGCGTCGTCGTTTGTGTCCCAAGGATATATTTCGCTGTAAACGCCGGCCTCGCGGACCCGGCGGGCGATCAACTGGGTGTACTGACCGCCAAAATCCAGGATCAGCACGCGTTGGGCGTGGATATCCGGTTGCCGGGTCGGGTCGGGAGTCGCTGCAGCCATCGATGCTCCCCGTTCAGTCGACCCGGTAATTCGGGGCTTCCTTGGTGATCGCGACATCGTGCACATGGCTTTCGCGTATGCCCGCACTGGTGATCCGCAAGAATTCCGGTTTGGTCCGCATTTCCTCGATATTGCGGCAACCCGTGTAACCCATCGCGGCCCTGAGGCCGCCGGCCATCTGGTGGACGATGGCGATCAAGCTGCCCTTGTAGGGGACTCGCCCCTCGATCCCTTCGGGCACCAGCTTTTCGACCTCGTCGGCCGTATCCTGGAAATAACGATCGCTGGAACCGTCTTTCTGCGCCATCGCGCCCAGCGACCCCATCCCCCGGTAGGCCTTGTAGGAGCGACCCTGGTAAAGCTCGACCTCGCCCGGCGATTCCTCGGTGCCGGCGAACAACCCGCCCAGCATCACCGAGTGGGCGCCGGCGGCAATGATCTTGGCCAGATCGCCCGAATAACGGATACCGCCATCGGCGATCAACGGCACGCCTTTTTTCGCCATCGCTTCGGCAACGTCGAATACGGCGCTGACCTGGGGGACGCCGATGCCGGCGACGATGCGAGTCGTGCATATAGAACCGGGACCGATGCCGACCTTGACCGCGTCGGCGCCGGCCTTGACCAGCGCTCGTGCGCCTTCCGCCGTCACGATATTGCCGCCGATCACCTGCAAGTCGGGATACTCGGACTTGATCATCGCGACCCGGTCGAGCACCCCCTTGGTGTGGCCGTGCGAGGTATCGACGACCACGACATCGACGCCGGCGGCGACCAGGGCGGCAACGCGTTCATCGGTTCCCTCGCCGATGCCCACCGCGGCGCCGACATGGAGCGCGCCAAGCTGATCTTTGCAGGCATTCGGAAACTCCGTCGCCTTCTGAAAATCCTTGGCGGTAATCATGCCACGCAACTTGAAATCTGCGCTGACGACCAGGACTTTTTCGATCCGGTGCTTGTGCAACAGCGACAGCACTTCTTTCTTGTCGGCGCCTTCACGAACCGTGACCAGCTTGTCTCTTGGCGTCATTACCGATGACACCGGCGCATCGAGTTGCGTCTCGTAACGCAAATCCCGGTGGGTCACAATGCCGACCGGCGTGTCGCCATCGACGACCGGCACGCCGGATATATTGTTAGCCTGGGTCAGCGCGATGACTTCACGGATGGTCGCGTCGGGTCCGGTCGTAATCGGGTCGGAAATGATGCCGCTTTCGTATTTCTTGACCCGGCTGACCTCGCGGGCCTGGATCGCTGCGGTCATGTTCTTGTGGATGATGCCGATACCGCCTTCCTGGGCCAGCGTGATGGCCAGGCGGGATTCGGTCACCGTGTCCATTGCCGCCGACAACAACGGCAGATTCAAGCGGATGCTGGCGGTCAGCTGGGTACCGAGATCGACCTCGCGCGGCATGATTTCCGAGTAGGCGGGCAGCAGCAGGACGTCATCAAAGGTCAGTGCTTCCTGAACGATTCGCATGGCGTCCCCTCATCGAGTAAACCGGCCATTTTACTGTTGTGGAGCGACCAGGTAAACCTGCCCCCTGCGCTGGTTCCCACCAGCCGGCGTTCATGGTCAAATACCGGCTATGGATCCGAGCCCAAATCGTGAAATCTTCACCGTCAGCCGCCTGAACCAGGAAGCCAGGGACATGCTGGAGCAGAGCTTCGGGCTGATCTGGCTGGAAGGCGAAATCTCCAATTTCACCCATCACGGCTCGGGCCACATGTATTTTTCGCTGAAGGACGAACAGGCCCAGGTTTCCTGCGCGATGTTTAGAGGGCAGAATCGCGGGCTTGGCTTCCGGCCAGCCAAGGGCATGCAGGTCCTGGTCCGCGCCAAAGTCAGTATTTACGAGGTCAGCGGTCGTTATCAGCTGATCGTCGAGAGCATGGAAGAAGCCGGCGAAGGCCGTCTGCAGCGCGAATTCGAACGGCTCAAGAAAAAGCTGCTCGATGCCGGCCTGTTTGCCGCGGATCACAAGCAGCCGTTGCCGGCCGCGCCGAGAAAAATCGGCATCATTACTTCGCCGACCGGCGCCGCGGTCAGGGATATCCTGCAGGTACTGAAACGCCGGTTTCCGGTGGCGCGAGTGCTGATTTACCCGGTCGCCGTGCAGGGCGAGGCCGCCGCCGGCCAGATCGTCCGCGCCCTGTCCCTGGCCGAGACCCATGGCTCCTGCGACCTGCTGATCCTGGCTCGTGGCGGCGGCTCGCTGGAGGACCTTTGGGCCTTTAACGAAGAAGCGGTGGCGCGGGCCATCTTCGAATGCCCGATACCCGTGATTTCCGGGATCGGCCACGAGATCGATTTTACGATCGCCGATTTTGTCGCCGATGTGCGCGCACCGACCCCATCGGCCGCGGCCGAAATAGCGGTGCCCGACCAAAGAGAATGGCTGAACACCCTCGCCGTGAACCTGGACCGGTTGCGCAATCGGGTGCGACGGTATTTGTCGGCCAGGCGGGAGAAAACCGGCTGGCTGGAAAAACGCCTCGCGCAGGCGCACCCGGGCCGGTTGCTCAATCGGCAGGGGCAGAAACTCGATGAACTGAGTTTGCGCCTGCGACGCGCCGCCAAAGACAAGCTGGGCAGGATGCACCAGCGCCTGGACCCGCTGGCGAGAGCATTGCAGGCGATCGGCCCGCAGGCGACGCTCGAACGCGGTTACGCCATCGTCAGCCACGGCGAGGCAATCATCCGCGATGCCGGTGCATTGAAAAAAGGCGATGAAATCCGGATTCGCTTCGCCCGGGGGGCGGCCACATCGACCGTCGAGGAAACCCATAAGCAATGACCCAAGCAGGTTTTTACGCCGCCGGGCTGCTGTTGGCTGTGCTGATCGCCAGCCCGCCCGCGGCCGCGCTACCGCGACACCAGGCGGTCCCCGGCGGGGTCGCCGTGATCGAATTGCCGGCGACCGGTGATACGCGGCCGCGAGTCAGCTTCAGGGACCGGCCGGTCATGGTGGTCGCCGAAAACGATCGCTGGTTTGCCGTCGTCGGCATCCCGCTGTCGATGGCGCCGGGACCGGCAAGCCTGAGCATCGATAATCCGGATGGGCCCGCCCTGCCGCTGGCTTTTGTCATTGCGAATATCGACTACCCCGAACAACGGCTGACGATCGGCAATAAACGCCAGGTCGATCCGACCGCGGAAGACCTCGTGCGAATTGCCGGCGATCGCCGGGAAATGGCCCGGGCTTTTGGCTCGTGGGACGAAAAGCCGGTGGACACGGCTTTTCGTTTGCCCGCGATCGGGCCACGCAGCAGCGCCTTCGGCCTCAAACGTTTTTTTAACGAGCAACCGAGAAGCCCGCACAGCGGCGTCGATATCGCGGCGCCGGACCAGTCCGATGTGGTCGCACCGGCGGCCGGCGTCGTGGTCGCCAATGGCGATTATTTCTTCAACGGCAATACCGTATTGATTCATCACGGTCAGGGCCTGGTCACGATGTATTGCCACCTGAGCGAGATCGACGTGCAAGATGGCGACCGCCTCGACGGCGGCGACCTGATCGGCAAAATCGGCCAGACCGGCAGGGTCACCGGCCCGCACCTGCACTGGAGTGTCAGCCTCAACCGCGTGAGGGTCAATCCCGAGTTGTTTCTCGTCGAACCCATCCCCGCCCGATGAAAACCTGTACCGACTTTGACGACTGTGTGGATTTTGTTATCGACACGGTGGGCACTGAGATCGTCATCGGCATTCCGCTCGGGCTGGGCAAACCCAATCGTTTCGTCAATGCGCTGTACCAGCGGGCCAAAAAAGATCCCGCCCTTCAGTTGACGATATGCACGGCGCTGACCCTGGAAAAACCGTTGGCGAAGTCGGATCTGGAGCGGCGCTTTCTCGAGCCGTTCGTCGAACGCGTGTTTGGCGATTATGTGGATCTGGATTACGCGCTGGACCGGCGGCGCGGCGAAACGCCGGACAATGTCGAGATCGTCGAATTTTTCTTCGCGCCCGGGCAAATGCTGGGCAATGCCAGGGCACAACAGAACTTCGTCGCCAGCAATTACACCCATGTCGCGCGCGACATGCTGGCCCGCGGGATCAATGTGCTGGGCCAGCTGGTCAGCCGCCGGGAGGTCGATGGCAGGCTGCGCTACAGCCTGAGCTGCAACCCGGATGTGTCGCTCGAGCTGGCAAGGAAAATGCGCGCGCTGAGCGATCGCAAAGTCGCACTGGTTGCCGAAGTCAATCAGAACCTGCCGTTCATGTATCGCGATGCGATGGTCGATGGCGATTTTTTCGATGCGGTCGTCGATACGCCCGAACCCCACTTCAGGCTGTTCGGTACGCCGCGGCCGCCGATCACCGATGTCGATCACATGATCGGTCTGTATGCCAGCGCCCTGGTTCGCGATGGCGGCACTTTGCAAATCGGCATCGGTTCCCTGGGCGATGCCATCGCATCGGCATTGATACTCCGGGAACAAGACAATACCGCCTATATCTCAGTGCTGGATGCTGCCGATGCCATTGCCAACCATGGGGAGCTGATCTCCACGATCGGTGGAACCGGCCGTTTTGCCAGCGGTCTTTTTGCCGCCACCGAAATGCTGGTCGATGGCGTTTTGCAGTTATACAAGCACCGCATCGTCAAGCGCAAAGTCTATGACGATCTGCTGATCCAGACCCTGATCAACGAAGGCCGCATCGACGACGATAACCCGCATTCGGTTATCCGGGCCTTGCTGGAAGAAGGCTTGATCCCGCATCGACTCAACGATCACGCACTCGAATACCTGCAACGACTGGGCGTAATCGACGACGCGGTGGCGATCGAAGGCGACAAGCTGGTGTGCGGCGACGGCCGGCGCCTGTCGGCCGACCTTGCAGACCCCGCGTCGCTCGACGCGTTCGTGCAACATTGCCTGGGACCCGGGTTGCGCGGCGGCACCGTGATCCATGGCGGCTTTTTTCTCGGTCCGCAGGATTTTTATGCGGCTCTTGCGGCGATGCCGCGCGAGGAAAGCGAACTGATCTGCATGACCGGCGTGGAAAAAATCAACCAGTTGTACGGCCGCGAAGAGCTCGACACCTTGCAACGCAAACACGCGAGGTTTATCAACAGTTGCCTGATGGTCAGCCTCCTCGGCAGCGTCATTTCCGACACCCTGGCCAGCGGCGAAGTCGTCTCCGGCGTGGGCGGTCAATACAATTTCGTCAGCATGGCGCACGCGATCCCGGGCGGGCGTTCGATCATCATGGTCAAGAGCACGCGGGAATCCGGCGGCCGGATCGATTCCAATATTCTGTGGAGATACGGCCGGGCCACGATCCCGCGCCACTTGCGTGATATCGTGATCAGCGAATACGGGATCGCGGACCTGCGCAGCAAGACCGATAGCGAGGTGATCGGTGCGTTACTCAATATCACCGACTCGCGGTTCCAGGAGGCTTTGCGGCGGGAGGCCATTGCCGCCGGCAAGCTGCCGCGCGACTACCGGATCCCCGCCCGCTTCAGCAACAACCACCCGCAGCGCCTGCAACAAATACTGGCCGCTGCCCGCGCCGATGGTTATTTCAGCCGCTTCCCGTTCGGTACCGAATTGAGCGACGAAGAATTGCGGATTGCCGGCGTGCTCAAAAAAATCAAGGCCGCGTCCACTTCATACGCGGGCAGAATGGGCTTGGTACGCGACATCCTGTTCCCCGGCGCCGTCAACGAAGAAATCGCCGGCTTACTAAAAAGAATGGAACTCGCCACTGCGCTCAGCCTCAAGGAAAAAATTTACCGGCGCCTGCTGATTGCCGGGCTGGGTCGTTAGCTCAGGCGAAAAAACCGGCGACGACGGGTCGCAACCGGTCCATGTCCACCAGGAAGGAATCATGGCCTTGCAATGAACTCAGCCGAACAAACTCGGTTTCAATACCGGCCGCCTCCAGGCCGATCGCCAACTCGCCCTGCTGGTGCAGCGGAAACAGGATATCCGTTTCCACGCCGACGACCAGCGCTTGCCGTAGCTTGATCCGGCTGAGACCGGCATCGACCGAGCCGCCGTGGTCGGCGACATCGAACAAGTCCATGGCCCGCGACAGGTAAAGGTAACAGTTCGCATCGAACTGGCCGGTAAACTTGTCGGCATGCGCTTCGAGATAGGCCTCGATTTCGAAATCGATACAAAAAGCATCCCCGGTTTTTCTTTCCTCGGGGACCCGTTCGCGGCCGAAGCGCTGGACCCATTCCTGTGGCGAGCGGTAGCTGATCATGCCCAGCTTGCGCGCCATGCGCATGCCCTTGATCGGTCCTTCACCGGGTGGGTAACTGCCCTGACGCCAGTCCGGGTCGTTGCGGATCATTTCCCTTTGCAGCGAGCGTATCGCCGTCGCAAACGGCAAGGACCTGGCGGCGGACGAAATCGACAACATGCGCTCGCTGGCATCCGGGTAAAAAAGGCAATAGGCCAGCGCGCCCATGCCGCCCATCGACGGGCCGACGACCGCGTACAGCGTTTCGATCGCCAGCGCCTCGACGACCAGGTGGGCGCTGCGGGCGATGTCCTCGATGGAAAGCACCGGGAAATCCAGTTGGTAGGGCTTGGCCGTTTCCGGGTTGACCGACGCCGGGCCGGTAGAACCAAAGCAACTGCCGAGCGAGTTCACGCAAATAATGAAATAGCGATGCGAATCCAGCGGCTTGTCCGGTCCGAGCATCGGCTCCCACCAGCCCGGTGACGGATCGTTCTCGCAAGAGGCCGCGTGCGCGGATGGCGACAGGCCCGTGAACACCAGGATCGCATTGCTGCGCTCGGAGTTGAGTTGCCCCCAGGTCTCGTAAGCAATTTGCATCTGCTGCAGATGGCCGCCCAAGTGCATCGTAAATGGCGCATCCAGTTGCAGAATTTTCCTGGCTGTCGTCATGGCGTGTTTCCGTTGCGTTGGCGGGTCCGGTGGCCCCGCGACCCCGGATTCTACCACCGCGCAAAGCCAAAAAACCCGGCCGCCAACACCCCAAGACACTGGCTGCGTTATTATCGACAGATTCGTGAGTGAATCATCGGTCCTTGTCATGGAGTCTACGGCATGCACAATCCCCGAGTTCCGCTTTCCCTGTTCCTGGCCCTGGTACTGCTTTCCACGACCGGCTTTGCCCAGCAACCCGATGCCTATGTCCCACCCGATCTCGAACCCTGGCGGCAGTGGGTATTGCAAGGCGAGGAATTCAGGAATTGTCCTTTCTACGCGAACCGCGGCGCAGGCGAGGAAAGCAATCACCTTTGCGCCTGGCCGGGCGTGCTGTCGCTTTCGCTGAACCAGGGCAACGGCAGCTTCGAGCAGACCTGGACGGTACACGAAGCCGGCTGGGCAGCGCTGCCCGGCGATCAGAAAAACTGGCCCGAAGCGGTCAGCGTAGACGGCCGGCCCGCGGCAGTGGTCAGGCGCGGCTCGCATCCTTTTGTTTATCTTGCGGCCGGCAGCCACCGGCTCGGCGGCAGCTTCACCTGGCACGCCCGACCGGGCAGCCTGCGGGTGCCGCTGGCGACCGGTTTGCTGAGCCTGAGGCTGGATGGCCGCCCGGTCGCTATGCCCGATCGCAGGAAGGACACCGTCTGGCTGGGTGAACGGCAAAGAACCGTAGAACAACAAGAGCAGATCGGCGTCGAGGTTTACCGGCTGATCAGCGACGGCGTCCCGACCATTGTGACCACGCTGATCGAACTCAATGTCTCCGGTCCTGGCCGCGAAGAAGTGCTCGGCATGGCGTTGCTGCCGGGGCACACGCCGATGCGACTGGACAGCGAACTGCCGGCGCGGCTCGAAACCGATGGCCGGCTGCGCGTGCAAGTACGCCCCGGCAACTGGCAGTTGACGCTAATCTCGCGCGCCGAATCGGCCAGCAACGAAATCGCGCGAAGCGCGCCGAGCGAACATTGGCCGGCGCAGGAAATCTGGTCATACCAGCCGGATAATCGCTTGCGGGTCAGCGCGGCCGAAGCGGCATCGCCGGTCGATCCATCGCAGGTCGATATACCCGGTGAGTGGAGAAATTTCGCCGCGTTCCGGCTGGCGGCGGATCAATCCATGCGCATCGTCGAAAGACAGCGTGGCTTATCCGACCAGGATGCCAACCGGCTGACCCTGAATCGCAAGCTCTGGCTGGATTTCGATGGCAAGGATTACACAGCGCAAGACCTGATCAGAGGCCAGATGCGCATGGACTGGCGGCTGGATATGTTGCCGCCTTACCGCCTGGCCAGCGTTCGCAACAATCACAACGGCGAAAACCTGCTGGTCACCGAGGGCAGCGAGCCCGGCTGGACCGGCGTGGAATTGCGCCAGCCCAATATCGATATCGAAACCGTCAGCCGGATCGAAGGCGCCGGTTCGTCGCTGGCGACCGGCGGCTGGAACGCGCAGTTCGACAATATCAGGACCACCCTGTCACTGCCGCCGGGGTACCGGCTGCTCGCAGCGCCGGGGGCCGATCATTCGGGCGGCGCCTGGCTGCAGCGCTGGCGTTTGCTCGATATTTTCCTGGTGCTGCTGATCGCCGTGGCCGCGGGGCGCATGCTCACACCATTGTTCGGCGTGCTGGTCCTGGTCATGATGACGCTGACTTACCAGGAGGTTTTCGCGCCGGTGTGGAGCTGGCTGAACCTGCTGATTGCGATCGCGCTGACCTCGGTCGCGCCCGAAGGCCGCTTCCGCACGCTGACCCGGCGTTACCGCGCGCTCAGTTTCCTGACGGTCCTGGTGATCGCGCTGCCCTTTGCCGCGAATCAGGTGCGCATGGCGATGTTCCCGCAACTGGAGCACAGCCGGTTGACGGAGTTTCAGTATGCTGGTGCGTATTTCAGCCGTTCACCCGGGGTGGCGGACAAAATGCAAAGGGTTGATCGGTTCCTCGCGGACGAGCCCGCAAGAAAGCCGCGTAGTGATCAACCGGCAGACTTGGAAGTGGCGGAACAAGGATTGATCGAGGTTACCGGCTCAATGATTGTCCAGGCGGATCTCATGGATCGCTATGCAGCCAACACCTTGTTGCAGACCGGACCGGGTAAACCGCAGTGGTCGTGGAACAACTACCAATTGCGCTGGAGCGGCCCGGTGCTGGCAAGCGAGAGTTTCAGGATGGTGATCATGCCGTTGTGGCTGACCGCGATCTGGCGTGTCGCCAGCGTACTGCTGCTGGCGCTGGTGTTGCTCGGACTCGCGCGCAGGAATTACCGGCTGCCCGCCGGCATGGATAAATGGATGCCGGGCAAGGGATCGGTGGTGATGGTCATGTTGCTGGCTGGCCTGCTGGCAGCGCCGGGCACGATACCGACAGCCAATGCCGAGATCCCTGATCAGACTCTGTTAACGGAACTCAAACAAAGACTGACGAAAAACCCGGAATGCGCGAATCGCTGCGCGGAATACAGCCGCGCGCGTGACCGTTGGCAATAACCGGGTCGATATGATCCTCGATGTGCAGGCCATCGTGAATGTCGCCGTACCCTTGCCCGGCAGCGGCGATCGTTGGGAACCCACAACCGTTCGGGTCGATGGCCAGCCCAGGAGGAATATCTTGCGCACGCCGGATGGCGTGATGTGGATAGAACTCGACGCCGGCGTGCACCAGGTCCGGCTCAGCGGTCCGCTCAACGCAAACGACTCGCAGGAACTGTTTTTTTCGGAACGGCCGCACCGGGTCGAACTGCAGACCACCGGCTGGGACGCGTCTGGCGTCGTCGATGGCAAACTGCTGGCCGGTAGCATCGGACTGACCCGGATCAGGGAAGACGGCGAGAAAAAAACCCTGAGCTCCGATCGCTTCCCGACCTTCGTCAGGGTTAAACGGCAATTTGCATTTAACCTCGATTGGACGATCTGGACAACGGTGCAACGCGCAGCGCCTGCCACCGGCTCCATCACCGTTGAGATACCGTTACTCGAGGGTGAGTCCGTCGTCAGTGAGGATGTCGAGGTCAGGAATGGCAAAGTGATCGCAGCACTGCCGGCCAACGGACGTTCGTTTCGCTGGGTATCCAGGCTGGAGCGGAGCGACGCTTTGCAACTGGTGGCGACGACGGACAGCGGCTGGACAGAAATCTGGCAGTTGACCACCAGCCCGACCTGGCACATCGATTTCACCGGCGTACCCGAGGTCCAGGCGAACCCGGACAACACGGACGACTCGTACTGGGTCGCCGAATTCGATCCCCTGCCGGGTGAGACCCTTAATATTTCGGTATCGCGCCCGGCCGCGATCGCCGGCGACACGCTGGCGATCGATAATGTGCAACTGACCAGCAACATCGGCAAGCGCTCGGCCAGTTCGACGCTGGAGTTTTCCTACCGCAGCACCCAGGGCGAGCAGCATACGATCAAACTGCCCGCCGATGCCGAGGTGACCCGGGTCATGGTCGATGGCCGGCCGCTGCAGGTGAGACCGGACAACGGGCTGCTGCCGCTGAGCATCGAACCGGGTAGCCACCAGGTGACGATCGAGTGGCGCGATTCGCAAAAAGCCGGCAGCAACAACCGCACGGCGGCGGTCGACCTGAACTCCCCGGCAAGCAATATTCACCTGCGCCTGCAGGTGCCCGAGGACCGCTGGATCCTGTACACCGCTGGTCCCGCGCTGGGTCCGGCCGTGCTTTACTGGCCGGCGTTGCTGCTGATGATCGCAATCGCGCTGGGGCTCGCAAAAATCAAGCGCACGCCATTGCGCCGCAGAGACTGGGTCTTGCTCGGCCTCGGCCTGAGCACTTTTTCGTGGGGCGTGCTGATGCTGATGGCGGCCTGGCTGTTCGTCATGGATTATCAGCAGGACATTCGCGACAAGCTCGCCAGGCAGCAATTCAATTTGCTGCAGATAGCGCTCGGGATTTTTTCGGTCGTCGTCCTGATGCAGTTGCTGACCTCGGTGCCCGAGGGCCTGCTCGGCACGCCGGACATGCAGATCGTCGATTCCGACCGCCAGGACAACACGCTGAACTGGTTCGCCGATCATGCCGACAGCGAGTTACCGACCGGCAACACCATTACCGCACCCATGTGGCTGTACAAGGTAGCCATATTGCTGTGGGCGCTGTGGCTGAGTTTTGCGCTGATCCGCTGGATTCCGTGGGCCTGGCGCTGTTACAGCCGGGGCGGTCTGTGGAAAGGCAAGGTGGAAACGACGCAGGGCTAAAGCTATCTGCGTTTAACGTGTTTTCTCAGGCGCTCGCGTTTTTTCTCCTGGCGCGGGGTCAGCTTGTTGCGCCTGCCCGCGTAGGGATTCTTGCCGCTGCGGAACTCGACGCGTATCGGTGTGCCTTTCAAGCGGAAGACCTTCCTGAAATGATTGATCAGGTAACGCCGGTAATCAGCCTTGACCTTGGCGGTCTGGTTGCCGTGGATGACGATGATCGGCGGATTCCTGCCGCCCTGGTGGGCATAACGTAACTTGATCCGCCGGCCACCGACCAGCGGATGCGGGTGGCGGCTGACCGCGTCTTCCAGGCACGCAGTCAGGTCCGGCGTCGACAGATCGCGCATCGCGGCCGCGTAGGCTTTGCGGACCTCGCCGAGCAATTTACCAACGCCGTTGCCATACAGCGCGGATATAAAATGCAGCGAGGCGAAATCGACGAATGGCAGGCGCAACTCGATGCCGCGGCGGGTATTCTGCTTTTGCTCCTCGCTCAAGCCATCCCATTTGTTGACCGCGAGCACCAGCGCCCTGCCACGTTGCACGATCAGTCCCAGCAAGCCGGCATCCTGATCGGTAACGCCTTCGCGGGCCTCGACCAACGCGATCACCACGTGGGCGTCATCGATCGCTTTCAGGGTCTTGATGATGCTGAATTTCTCGACCAGGTCGCTGACCCTCGCCCGGCGGCGTACACCGGCGGTGTCGATCAGCGTGTAATCGTGTTTATCGCGCGAGAACGGCACGAATACGCTGTCCCGGGTGGTGCCGGGCTGGTCAAAGGTAACCAGCCGCTCCTCGCCGAGGAAACGGTTGATCAGCGTGGATTTCCCGACATTGGGACGGCCGACGACGGCGACCCGGATTCCCGGGTACAGGCTGTCGAGATTGATTTTGGTATCCGGAAAATCCTCGAGTACGAGCTCCATCAAGGCCGCGATGTTGTGCCCGTGCGCCGAGGAGATCGCCAGCGGTTCGCCCATGCCCAGCGCATGGAATTCGGCGCCGGCGGCATCCGCTTGCAAACCCTCGGCCTTGTTGACCACCAGGTATAAAGTCTTGCCCAGGCGACGCAGCATTTCCGCGACATCGGCGTCGCTCGGCATCAGACCCTCACGGCTGTCCACCATGAACAGTACGACATCGGCTTCGTCCAGCGCGGCTTGTGTCTGCCGCGCCATCAGCGCGGCGATGCCTTCCTTTTCGCCTGACAGGCCGCCGGTATCGACGACCAGGTAATCCCGCGGGCCAATCTTGCCAAAGCCGTATTGCCGGTCGCGGGTCAGCCCCGGCACATCGGCCACCAGCGCATCGCGGGTCCGGGTCAGGAAATTGAACAGCGTGGATTTACCGACATTGGGCCGGCCCACCAGGGCGATGACCGGCAGGCCGCCACCGGGATCCGCGACCGCCGGCGCGTTCATCGAGGCCTCAGTCCTCGTCGGCGGGCAGTTTTGCCCGGTAAGCCGACAACCGACCGCCATCGCTTTGCACGAAAACCAGGTCATCGAGCACCAGCGGCGTCGCACTGATCCGGCCGCCGCCAACCTTGTTGCGCGCCGCCAGCCGTCCATCCGTCCGCCTGAACCAATGCAGATAGCCCTCAAAATCGCCGGCCAGCAGGAAAGAGCCATAGACCGCGGTCGTGGTCAGCATCCGGCGGTGCAACGCGTCCTGTTGCCAAATGATTTCACCGTTGCGCCGCGCCATCGCAACGATGTGGCTTTTGTCATCGGTCAGGTACAAGGTGCTGCCATCGCTGGAGATGCCGCGATGACTGGACAGCTCGCGTTCCCACCAAGCCTGCCCCGATTCCAGCGCCAGCATCGCGGCCCGCCCCTGGTAACCGGCGACGAAAATATCCGCGCCCATCACCAGCAACTGCCCGTC
The DNA here is from genome assembly GCA_022572885.1 of Pseudomonadota bacterium. Classification (NCBI taxonomy): domain Bacteria; kingdom Pseudomonadati; phylum Pseudomonadota; species Pseudomonadota bacterium. The sequence goes on from JACZVC010000018.1 coordinate 35,463, forward strand.
GATATCCGACAGCCTTTCGATTTCCGTCTTGCCGGTCGCCGGACTGACCAGCGTGTCCCAGACCGTGGCGCCGTCTGCCAGGGAAATCGCCATGACCCGGCCATCGTCAAAACCACAGATAACGACGTCGCCGCTGATTACCGGGCTGGAGTTTCCGCGCAGCGTCAGCCGCGGGACCTCCTGTTCGATCAGCCAGACCGGTGAGCCGTCGGTCACTGACAGGCCATGAACACTGCCATCGACCGTTCGCACGACCACGATATTCCTGCTGATTGCAGGCGTCGATAACACCTCGCTGCTCAGGCTGGTCCGCCAGCGCTGCGTGCCATCGACGGTATTCAGGGCGACCACCTCGCCATTGCCGCTGCCCAGCACCAGCATGCCTTCACCCACGCCCGGTCCGCCGGAGAACGCGATGTCCATGGAGGTCTTCCAATAAGTCTTGCCGCTGATCGTATCGACCGCGATGACCTTGCCGTCGTAGCTGGCCGCATAGACCCGGGCGCCATCGCTAACCGGGTTCAGACCCAGGTAGAGATTCTCCGTATCGCCGCCGATCTTGACACTCCAGACCTTGCGCACCCGGAATTCCTGATCAAAACCCGCCAGCTCGACGGGCGGGTCCGCCGGTTCATCCTTGCCAAAAATTCCACAACCCCCGGCAAGGGCGGCAGCCAGGAAAACCGGCAACAGGCGGTAAATGGGGTCGATCATGAATCCTCACCCGGCGCTTCAGTGGGTTCCTCGGCCATGCTATCCAGTTTCATCTGCAACAACTGAGTGTTGACCACACCCCGCTCAAACAGGCCCAGCGCCTGCCTGTATTCGTCACGCGCGGCGGCGCGGTCGCCCAGACCAAAATGGACGTCTCCTCTGAGTTCGTGGTAACGCGCCGCGAACCGGCCTGGTTCGGGAACAGCCAGTGTTTGCAAGGCGGTGGCATGGTCTGCCTGCTCCATTTGCAGGCGCGCCAGCCGCAGCCGCGCAATATGCCGGATTTCCTCATCGCGCGTGTTTTCGAGCACGCCGGACACATAGCCCGCGGCCAGTCCCGGTTCCGACTGTCCCACGTGATATTTCGCCAGCGCGAATGCCGCCAGGTCGGCGTATGGCGTATCCTGGTATTCAGAGATCAGCCTGGCGCCTACCTCCAGCGCGGTCGCCGCTGCGGAGTTTTCCAGCGCCTCGGTCATGGCCGTGTAAGCCTCCGAGCCTTCGATGGCCCGCGTTTCCCGATACTGTTGCCACTGGTTCCAGCCCACCAGCCCGGCCACGCCCATGACCAGGCCGGCGAGGATGTACATGCCGTTATCGCCCCACCATTGCCGCAGTTGTGCTATTTGGTCTTTTTCCGAAAGAAACTCGTCCACTTCGACTCCTGTCCCGATCTAAAGGTTTTGGTCGCCCGCGGCCAGCATTTGCCGCACGCGTTCAACCAGTTCGTTTTGATTGCAGCTTCGCTGCGGCTCATCGCTGCGCAGCGGTTTGATCGCGATGGTCCCGGAGGCGCATTCTTCTTCACCCATGATCAGGGCCAGTTTTGCGCCACTGCGATCCGCCCTTTTCAGCTGCTTGCGGAAACTGCCGCCACCGGCATTACACACGACCGCGATATCATCCAGCGCGTCCCTGAGTTCCTCGGCCAGGCGCATGCCCCTGAACTCGGCTTCGGCTCCCAGCATCGCAAAAAATACATCGGGGTCTGCCGGCTTGGCCGCACAACCGGCTTGCTCCACCAGCGCAACCAGGCGTTCCATACCCAGCGCCCAGCCAACGGCCGGCGTCGGCTGGCCGCCAAGTTGCTCCACCAGGCCATCGTAACGACCGCCCGAACAGACCGCATCCTGCGCGCCCAGTTGGTCGGATACCCATTCGAATACCGTGCGCGTGTAGTAATCCAGGCCGCGCACCAATCTTGGCGCAAGCTGGTATTCGCAGCCGGCTTCATCCAGGTAGCGGCGCAGATCCTTGAAATGCCTTGCTGATTCTTCATCCAGGTAATCGGTGATCGACGGCGCGCCATCTATGATTTCGGCGATTTCAGGATTCTTGCTGTCGAGGATGCGCATCGGGTTGGCCTTGAGCCGCCGGTTGCTGTCCTCGTCCAGGCCATCTGCGTGAGCCTTAAAATATTCGACCAGTTTTTCCCGGTACAACTTGCGGGATTCCGGGGTACCCAGGCTGTTGATCTTCAAGGTCAGGCCGCTGATCCCCAGTTCGCGCCAAAGCCTCGCCGACAACAGGATCAGCTCCGCATCGACATCCGGCCCGGCAAATCCCAGCGCCTCGACATCGAGCTGGTGAAATTGCCGGTAGCGGCCTTGCTGGGGCCGCTCATAGCGAAACATCGCACCGCCGCTCCAAAGACGCTGTTGCTGGTTATACAGCAGGCCGTTGCTGAGTCCGGCCCGCACAATGCCCGCGGTCCCTTCCGGGCGCAGGGTCAGGCTCTCGCCGTTGCGATCCTCGAAGCTGTACATTTCCTTCATCACGATATCGCTCAGCTCACCGATCGAGCGCTTGAACAGTTCGGTGCGTTCGAGCAGCGGTACGCGAATTTCCCGGTAGCCATACTTAGCGAAAAGCACGCGAGCGACCGCTTCCACCTGTTGCCAGATGGCAGTCTGCCCGGGCAGGATATCGTTCATCCCCCGAATTGGCTGAATACCTTTACTCATATTTTTAGCGGGATTTTCAATCACTCTCAATCGTGATCTGGGCTGTGTTGCCGCGGCGTCGCGCATTTTGCAGTGCAAACGGCTCGCCGTCCACCAGGATTTCCACGCCATCGGCAAATCCCAGGAAAATTTCAACCGGCGGTACGCCGATCAGAGTCCGCTCGCTGCCCGCCAGGCCCATCTCATAAATCAGGCGCCGTCCCCGCGCGTCATAAGCTTCGATCCACGATTCACGATTGAAACGCACGGTCAGGCGTTTCGTGGGCAGCGCCACTTTCACTGGCGGTCCGGCCTCGGGCGATGCTTCAACCGCTTCGCCATTGCCGGCTGCCGCCGGCAGTTGGTGAGGCGACGCGGCGGCGCCCGGCGTATCGTGTTCAACATCGCCGGCCGGATCGTTGCCTGCGGCCTGCGGTATCGCAATCTGCGGCGTGACGGCCGGTTCGCCGCCATCGAGATTATTGGTCCGCTCGATGATCCAAAGACCCACATAGAACAACGCACCAATGACAATCACAAAACCGGCTGCCAGTGAAATTCTGCGCACCCGCTTGTCTCGCTGCATCGCCATTTCGACCTCGGTTGAAACCGCTGCGGGGCTCGGGTCGGTACCCAGCGACTGCATATGCCCAAGCAATTGTTCGCTGTCGAGCTTGAGCAGCAACGCGTAGTTCCGCAGATGCCCGCGCACGAAGACCGGCGCGCCGATCAACTCGAAGCGCTCACTCTCCAGTGCATCGATCTGGTATTCGCCAAGGTGAAGTTCAGCCGCAACCTGGGAAATCGCAAGACCCTGTGCTTCGCGCGCCTGCCTTAACTGCTGACCGGGACCGGTCCGGGTCTCTTGCGATTCATCCTGTTTGCCCGGTTCATCCGGCATTTTTCTCCGCCTCCAGCACCCAACGGACCTCGACGGAATCCGGGAATTTCTCCAGCAGCTGCATTGAATACGCACCGGCCGCGGCCTTGTCGCCGAGCGCCTCCTCCACGCGCAGACCCAGCCACAACGCATCGGGGGTCGCCGACGCCGCACTGGCCATATAGCGGTCCATGAACGCCCTCGCCTGCAGGTAAATTTTCTCTTCGAAACTCAAATCCGCCAACTGCAGGAGCGCGCCGATAAATTCGGGGTCCGCTGCCAGGGCGAGCCTGAAATACGACTCCGCCTGCCCGCTGTTCCCTTTATCGCGGGCACACAGGCCGGCGTTGGTATGGGCAGCAGCCGGCGTTCGGTAGAGCGGGTTCTTCACCGCCCTTGCGAAATTTTCCATCGCCTCGTCGTAATCCCCTCGCTGGCAAAGATACGCACCATAATTATTCAGGGTCGCTGAGTTATCCGGCTCCAGGCGCAATGAACGACGATATTCCGCACCCGCCTCAGCCAGCCTGCCAAGCCGGATATACAGGACCGCCAGCGCCGTATGGGTGTCGGCGCGATCGGGATCCTGCCTGATCGACTTCTCCAGTATCTCCAACGCAGCCTCCATATGACCCTGGTGCATATAAGCGACGCCCAGTTGCAAATTGTAGCCGGCGGCCGCGCTGATCGATTGTTTGTCGGGTTCGGGTTTGCGCCCGGTGGTCACACAGGCGCTCGCCAGCGCCGCGGATAAAATAATCAGATGCTGGATTATGGCTTTCATGCGCTTGCTGCCTTTAGCTTCATTTTGTCACCCAGTCGCGCCGTGGTCCGGTCCTTGACCCTGCCGGCCAGTTGCCCGCATGCCGCATCGATGTCCTGCCCCCGCGTGCGCCGGGTGGTGGTCATGATACCGCCGTCCAGCAGGATTTGCCGGAATTCGTCGATGCGTTGCGCCGGCGAGCAACGATACCCGGTGCCGGGAAATGGATTGAAAGGAATCAGGTTGACCTTGGCTGGCCGATCACGCAGCAGAAGCGCCAGTTCCCTGGCGAGACCGGGACTGTCATTGACGCCATCCATCATCACGTATTCAAAAGTGATGTGCCGGTTGTGGTGTTTTTTCGCATATACCCAGCAGGCATCGAGCAATTCCCGGATCGGGTGCTTGCGATTGATCGGCACCAGGCGGTCGCGAAGCTCGTCATTGGGCGCATGCAGGGACACCGCCAGCGCCACATTGCAGTCGTCAGCCAGTTTTTCCAGGTTCGGCACCAGCCCCGACGTGGACAGCGTAACCCGGCGCCTCGATAACTCGAAACCCAGCTCGTCGATCAGCAGCTGCAGTACCGGCACCACATTGCGGTAATTGGCCAACGGCTCTCCCATCCCCATGAAAACCACGTTGGTGATGACGCGTTCCGACGCCAGCGCCGTTTCCCCGAGCAGACGCTTTGCCAGCCAGACCTGGCCGGCGATCTCCGCGCTGCCCAGGTTGCGGTTGAAACCTTGCTTGCCGGTCGCGCAAAAACTGCAATCCAGCGCACAGCCGACCTGGCTGGAAATACACAAAGTGCCCCTGTCCGCCTCGGGGATAAAGACCATCTCGACCGCCTGGGCCGCATCGGTACGCAGCAACCACTTGCGCGTGCCATCGCCCGACAGTTGTTCGGTTACGATCCCGGGCGCCTTGATCTCGGCAATTTCCTTGAGGCGCTGGCGCAAGGTCTTGCTGATATCGGTCATGCGATCGAAATCGGCTTCGCCCCGACGATAAATCCATTTCATCAACTGGCGCGCACGATATGGGCTCTCGTCGAGCCCGGCGAAGAAATCCTCCAGTTGCGCCCGTGAAAGACCCAGCAGGTTTTGGCGTTCGCCATTCATCATTATTATCAGGCGATCGGGCAGCCGCCTAACGGGTGCGCGGACAGGCCCCGTCGTCGCCAAAGAAAAAGCCGATTTCCCAGGTAGCCGTTTCCGGCCCATCGGAACCGTGCACGACATTGGCGTCTATCGAGGCGGCAAAATCTGCGCGTATCGTTCCCGGATCGGCTTCGGCCGGGTTGGTCGCGCCCATGATTTCACGATTTCGCGCGATGGCGTTTTCGCCTTCCAGCACCTGCACCAGGACCGGACCGGAACTCATATAGCTGACCAGATCGGGATAAAACGGCCGTTCCTTGTGAACCGCGTAAAACTCGCCGACCTGCTCGGTGGACAAATGCATCATCCGTGACCCGACTATGCGCAGACCACCTTCTTCGAAGCGTTTGCAGATCTCGCCGATGATGTTTTTTTCGACGCCATCGGGCTTGATAATCGATAAAGTACGTTCCATTTAGTGATTTTCCATGTTTTTCGACGAAAATACCGGTATTTTTAGGGCTTTTCGTGAAAGTTATCAGACGTTGAAGCTTTCACCGCAGCCACACTCGCCCTTGCTGCGCGGATTCCTGAACTTGAACGCCTCGTTGAGTCCCTGCTTGATGAAATCCACTTCGGTACCATCGATCAGCGGCAGGCTATCTTTGTCGACCACCACCATGACGCCACGGTCTTCGAACACGGTATCGTTTTCCTCCACCGCGTCGGCGTAATTGATGACATACGCGAATCCGGAACAACCGGTTTTCTTGACGCCCACGCGCAAACCCAGGCCACTACCTCTTTTTTCCAGGTAGTCCTTGACGCGGTCGGCCGCGGATTGGGTCAGCGATATGGCCATGACAGGTATTTTCTCACAGATGTTTTCGAATGTAATCCCTGACAGTCTACCGCTTTTCCCATGCAGCCAGCGCTGCGGCGATCGCGTCCTCGACAATCAATGCCTGCCCCAGCTTTTCCGCCGGCAGCCCCAGCTCGTCGGCAAGCTGTTGCGGGGTTTCCTGCACGGCATCGTCCACTGGCCTGCCGATCAGCCGCTCAGCCATGTATTCCGCGACCGCGATCGTGTGCGGACAGCCATAGGCCTTGAAACGGGCATCGTGTATCCGGCTGGCGATGATCTCCAAATAGAAAACCACATCGCTGCCGGTACGGCGTTTGCCGGCGCGGCCGATGGCCAGCCGATCCGCGGGCAGCCGGGGACGGCCCGCGTGCCGCGGGCGCCGGAAGCGGGACAGGACTGCCTTGCTGTATTCCACTGCGCTTGCGGTCAGGCGCCGTCCGCGGCCGCCGTCCGCGGCGCCAGCTCGCGCATGCGGGTGACTTGCCGGGTGGTTTCGGCGATCGCAAAATCGATATCGGCCTCGGTGCTGAACCGCCCGACGCTGAAGCGTATCGATGCCTGCCCGAGCTGGTCGTCGCGACCCAGCGCCCGCAACACATATGACGCTTCGGTGCTCGCCGAGATACAGGCCGAACCGCTGGAAACCGCCAGCTTGTGCAACGCCAGCAGCAGGCTTTCACCCTCCACCCCCGCGAAACTGACGTTCAATATTCCGGCCACGCGCCGTTGCGGGTCGCCGTTTAGCCAGACGCCATCGAGCGCCGACAACCCGCGCCAGAGTTTTTCCCGCAGCGCCAGCAGGCGCTGGTATTCGGACTCCAGTTCGGCCGCGGCAATCGCATAGGCTTCGCCCATGCCGACGATCTGGTGGGTCGCCAGGGTTCCCGCGCGCAGACCCATTTCCTGGCCCCCGCCGTGGATGATCGGATCGAGCTGACACCGTGGACTGCGACAGACATACAAAGCGCCGATGCCCTTGGGACCATAAATCTTGTGCCCGGTAAATGACATCATATCCACCTTCAACTCGGCCAGGTTGATTGCCAGCTTACCCACGCTCTGTGCCGCATCGACATGAAACAGCACGGCGCGTTCGCGGCACAATTCACCGATCGCCGCGATATCGGTAATGGTCCCGATCTCGTTGTTGACCTGCATCAGCGAGACCAGGATGGTGTCGTCACGCAGCGCTTCGCCCACTTGTTGCGAGTCGATCATGCCCCCCGCCAATGGGTGCAGGTAAGTGACCTCGAAGCCTTCCTTTTCCAGTTGCCTGCAGGTATCCAGCACCGCCTTGTGCTCGATCTTCGAGGTGACGATATGCCTGCCCCGATCGCGGTTAAACCGTGCGCTCCCGGTGATCGCCAGGTTGTCGGATTCGGTGGCGCCGGATGTCCAGATAATTTCCTGGCGGTTTGCACCGACCAGGCCGGCGACCTGGCCACGGGCGTTTTCAACCGCCCCCTTCGCCTGCCGCCCGAACACATGGCTGCTCGACGCCGGGTTGGCAAACAGACCGTCCGCCGTCAGGCAGGCGGACATTTTGGCGGCGACCCGCGGGTCCGTCGGCGTGCCGGCCGCGTAATCCAGAAATATTGGCAGTCCTGATTCAGTCATTGGGTTTTTTCCCGGTTGGTTTCTGCACCGCCGACAATATGCCACGGAGAATATTGATCTCATTTTCATCCGGAGCGGCGCGGTTGAACAAACGCCGCAAGCGACGCATCAAGTGTCGCGGATTATCCGGGTCGAGAAAGCCACTTGCCAGCAGAACTTCCTCCAGGTGCTGATAAAAACGCTGCATATCTTCGGCCACCGCCGGCGGCGGGTCGGCGGATGCCGGAGGCAGAGCGCTCTGCCCGCGCGCCAGGCGAATTTCGTAGGCGAGAAGCTGCACCGCCATGGCCAGGTTCAGCGAGCTGTATTCGGGATTCGCCGGAATGCTGATCAACAGGTGGCAACGTTCCAGTTCCGCGTTGGACAAACCATATTTTTCACGGCCAAACAACAAAGCGACCGTTGTATTGGCGGTGCTCGCCACCAGTTCGGCAGCCGCTTCACGCGGCGTCTTGCAAGGCCAGGCCAGGCTGCGCTGCCGGGCACTGACCGCCGCAACCAGGCCACAACCCTGCAAAGCCTGGTCGAGATTGGCAACCACCGTTGCCGATTCCAGCAACTCGTGCGCGCCGGAGGCCCTGGCGGTAGCATCGTCATCGGGAAAGGATTTTGGCGCCACCAGCCAAAGATCGTCCAATCCCATGTTATGCATTGCCCGTGCGGCGGCGCCGATATTGCCCGCATGGCTGGTTTCCAGCAACACGATTCTCAACGATTGACTCATGACGATGAGATCCCGCAGAACCACTCAATTTCAATCAACAACGGCGAAAACCCCCAATGTTTGCTATCCTTCCGCCCCCGAAAGGCCGTCGTATTATAACGGCGGTTACTGCTCTTTGATAAACAGGTGATCCCGATGAATCCGATGCTGAACATAGCCCGGCAGGCTGCCCTGAATGCCGGCGATATCATCGTCCGCAACATCAACCGGCTACAGCGGATGCAGATCACCAAAAAAGGCCGCAACGATTACGTCACAGAGGTCGACCGGCTGGCCGAGCAGGAAATAATCGGGACCATACGCCATTCATATCCGGATCACGCCTACCTCGCCGAGGAAAGCGGCCAGACCGGCGATAGCGAATTTGTCTGGATTATCGACCCGCTGGATGGCACCACCAACTACCTCCACGGCTTCCCGGTATTCGCCGTATCGATCGCGCTACAGATCAATGGCCGCCTGGAATGCGGCCTGATCTACGACGTCATGCGCCAGGAAATTTTCGAAGCCTCGCGCGGTCAGGGCGCCAAAGTCGACGGCCATCGAATCCGGGTCAGCAAACAAGGCGGCCTGCAAGGCGCTTTGATCGGCACCGGATTCCCGTTCCGCAACAACAACCGCTGGCTCGACGAGTATATGGAAATGCTCAAGACGGTGATAAAAAGCGCGGCCGGGGTCAGAAGGCCCGGCGCGGCCGCGCTCGATCTGGCCTATGTCGCCGCCGGCCGGCTCGATGCGTTCTGGGAGACCGGTTTGTCACCTTGGGACATGGCGGCCGGCGCGCTGATTATTCGTGAGGCCGGCGGTTTCGTAACCGACTTCAGCGGCGACGAAAACTTTCTCGAAAGCGGCAACATCATCGCCGGCAACCCGAAGGTCTATAAAGACCTGATGAAAGCCATCCATCCCCACCTTGGCGCACTTGGCGCTCTTTAGCCTGCATGCCGCGCCCATCGAAGCATCAGGGCATTTCGTCGAGTTCTTTTTCGATCACCGGCGGCATCAGGTCCTGGGTCGAAACATCCAGGACCAGCGCCAGGCTGCTGGCCACGTATATCGACGAATAGGTACCGATCACGACACCGACAATCAGCGCCGTCGCGAACGAATGGATGGCTTCACCACCAAGGAAAAACAAGGCCAGCAATACCAGCAACGTCGTCATCGATGTGATCAGCGTGCGGCTCAGAGTCTGGTTGATGGATACGTTCATGACTTCCAGTGCATGGCTTTTACGAATCCGCAAGAAATTTTCGCGAATCCGGTCGAAGACGACGATAGTGTCGTTCAACGAGTAACCGATAACGGCCAACACGGCTGCGAGCACGGCAAGATCGAACGGCAGGTTGAATAGCGAGAAAAACCCCAAGGTGATGATCACGTCATGCACCAGCGCAGCGACCGCGCCGAGCGAGAATTTCCACTGAAAGCGGAACGCGACATAGGCCATGATGAACAGCAGGGCGAACAACATCGCCAGGCCACCCTGTTCGCGAAGTTCCTCGCCGACCTGCGGGCCGACAAACTCGACCCGGCGCAAGGTCACGGTCGGGTCCTGGGTGGAAAGCACTTCGAGGATTTGCACGCCGACCGCATCGCTGCTCGCTTCGCCTTCCTGCGGCAGCAAGCGAATCAGCACATCGCGATCGGTGCCGAAATTCTGCAACTGCGCGGAAGCAAAGCCCGCCGCCTCGAGTCCGCTGCGGATTCGCGGCAAATCGGCGGCGTCCTGGTAGCCCACCTCGAGCAGCACGCCGCCGGTGAAATCGATACCGAATTCCAGGCCCTTGGCAAACAGCGAGCCCACTGAAATAACGAGCAGCAGCGTCGAAAAGGCGAATGCGATTCGCTTCTTGCCCATGAAGTCAACACCGGAAAATACAAGCGTGGTTTTCATCAGGAGATCCCTCTCAGATCGACAGGTGGTCCAAATGCTGACGGCGGCCATAAATCACGTTGATCAGCGCACGGGTGCCGACAATGGCGGTAAACATCGAGGTCAGTATACCCAGCGACAAGGTGACGGCAAAACCGCGGATCGCACCGGTGCCAAAGGTGAACAAGACCACCGCGGCGATCAGCGTGGTGACGTTGGCGTCGATAATCGATGAAAACGCCTTGCCATAACCGGCGGCGATGCTGGCTTGCGGACTGTTGCCGTTACGCAATTCCTCGCGGATACGCTCGAAGATCAGCACATTGGCATCAACCGCCATACCAACCGTCAGCACGATGCCGGCGATACCCGGCAGCGTCAGCACCGCCTGCAGCAACGACAGCAATGCCACGACCAGCACCAGATTAGCCGATAGCGCCAGGTTCGCGACCATGCCGAACACGCGGTAATAGATGATCATGAACACGAAGATTGCGAAGAAACCGATCTTGACCGCCTCGAAGCCCTTGTCGATATTGTCCTGGCCCAGGCTCGGGCCGATGGTTCTTTCCTCGACGATGAATATGGGCGCCGCCAGCGAACCCGCTCTGAGCAACAGCGCGAGATCGCGTGACTCGACCGGCGTCAACCCGGTGATCTGGAAATTGCTGCTGAATATACCCTGAATGGTGGCGATGCTGATCACTTCCTCACGGGTCGAAGACCTGAGGCAGCCGCTGTTGCCGGGACCGAGTTCATCGCAGACTTGCTCGATAAACACGACGGCCATCGATTTTTTCAGATTGTTCTTCGTTGTTTCGAGCATCCGCCGCGCGCCCTTGGCGTCCAGCTTGACGAAGACCGCCGGCTGGCCTTCCGAAAAGCCCGAGGTCGCATCGGTAAGCTGGTCGCCGGTGACAATGACCTCGCGCTTGAGCAGCACCGGTGAGCCGTCGCGCTCGAAATACAGTTTGCTGCCCAGCGGCGGCCGGCCGCGGCGCTGCGCCTCATAGGCATTGCTGTCCTGGTCCACCAGCCTGAAATCGACAGTTGCCGTCGCACCCAGAACGATCTTGGCCTGCGCCGGGTCCTGCACGCCCGGCAACTGAACGACGATACGACCCAATCCCTGGCGCTGGACCAAAGGCTCGGCGACGCCCAGTTCGTTGACCCGGTTGCGCAAGGTCGTGATGTTTTGCTGGATCGCAAAATCCTGGCGTTGTTTGATCAGGTTCGCGCTCATGCCGACGCGGACTACCGTGTCCCCGCCGATCCGCCTGTCGCTGAGCACCAACTGCGCATCGTAGGCACGCAAAAGGCCGTTGACCGTATCCAGGTCGTCCGGGTTACGCAGCGTCAGGTTGATCCTGTCACCGCTGACTTCGATACTGCGGTAGGGAATTTTCTCATCGCGCAACAGCGCTCGAAAATCGGATCTGTACCTTTCCAAGGTTTGTGAGATGGTGCCTTGCAGGTCGACCTCGTACAGGAAGTAAACACCGCCGCGCAGATCGAGACCCAGGCTCATCGGCTGCAAGCCCAACTCACGCAACCAATCCGGCGTACGCGGTTCCATGGTCAGGGCGACGACGTAATTGTCGCCAAACTGCTCCCCGAGTACGGCGGCTGCCTGGATTTGTATGTCCTTATCGGCGAAACGCACCACCACGCGGTCCTGCTCGAGATGGGCGGCCAGGAATTCGACGCCGGCTTCATCGAGGAAGCCTTTGGCCTGGTTCAGCCCGAGTTCGCCCATGGGCTCGCGCTTTTCGGGCGCGATCTGCAGGGCCGGATCTTCGCCATAGATATTGGGCAACGCCAGCAGCGTGCCAAAAACAATGACCGCGACAACCAGAATGTTCTTCCAGGCTGGATATCGATTCATTTGCAGCTTCCTTGTCGCAGAGCCTGATCAGGCACTTTTTATGGTTCCCTTGGGCAATACCGTCGCAACCGCCTGTCTTTGCAGTTTGATGGAGGTACCCTCCGCAATTTCGACGGTTACGAAATGCTCGCCGACATCGGTGAGTTTACCGAGGATGCCGCCGTTGGTCACAACTTCGTCGCCGCTGTTCAACGCGCCGATCATCGCCTTGTGCTGCTTGGCTTTTTTCTGCTGGGGCCGGATCAGCATGAAATAGAACACGACAAAAAGAATGACTATAAAAAACACGCTGGACATCGGGTTCTGCTGAGCGGCGGCGTCCTGGGCCCATGCGCTGGAAATAAAGAAATCCATGTTGTCTCCCTCGGTTATCCGCGGTTTTGCCACGGATTGGAACATGCTAAACGACCGGTTTTTTCAACCGCTGTATCGAGCCATGGCAGGCCCGAAAGCCCGCTATTATGCCACAAGCTGAGACTAATTCAGACAGCCTGCTCGCCGGCCGGAAACTTGCGGGCAAAATCGGCAAACCGGCCCTCGCCGATGAGCGTACGAATCCGCGCCATCAGTTGCTGATAGAAGTGCAGGTTGTGGATGGTGTTCAGGCGGGCGCCAAGCATCTCGTCGCAGGCATCCAGATGACGCAGGTAGGCACGGCTATAGTGCTTGCAGGTATAACAATCACAGGCAGGATCCAGCGGCCCGTTGTCCTCCCGGAACCGTGCATTGCGAATCTTGATGACCCCTTCGCTGCTAAACAGGTAACCGTTCCGTGCATGGCGAGTCGGCATGACGCAATCGAACATGTCGATACCGCGCGCGACCGCCCGCACGATATCGGCTGGCGTACCGACCCCCATCAGGTACCGTGGCTTGTCGACCGGCATTAACGGTACCGTGGTCTCCAGCACCATCGAACGCTCTTCCTCGCTTTCGCCGACCGACAGGCCGCCGAGGGCATAACCATCGAAATCCAGCCGGGTCAAACCGGCCAGCGACACTTGCCGCAGATCCGGGTACATGCCGCCCTGGACAATGCCGAACAATGCCGTGTCCGCTGACCCCTCGTTCAGTTCGTCGAAGCGGCGGCGGCATTTTTCGGCCCAGTCCAGCGACAACTCCATCGATGCCTGCGCCTGGCCAAATGACGCGGGATACGGCGTGCATTCATCGAAAATCATGACGATATCGGCAGCCAGCGCGTGCTGGATCTCCATCGATTTTTCCGGGCTGAGAAATATTTCATTGCCATCGAGCGGTGAGCGAAAACGCACCCCTTGCGGGGTAATTTTGCGCAGTGGCGCCAGGCTCCATACCTGGAAACCGCCTGAATCGGTCAGGATCGGCCCGTTCCAGTGCATAAAGCGATGCAGACCTCCGTGTTTTTCGATGACCCCGGCGCCCGGCCTGAGCATCAGGTGAAAGGTATTGCCGAGGATGATCTGGGCGCCCAGATCGGCGAGCTCTTCGGCGGTCATCGTCTTGACCGCGCCATAGGTGCCGACCGGCATGAACGCCGGCGTATCGACGGTACCCCGCGCAAAACTCATCCTGCCATGTCGCGCATCGCCGTCAGCGGCGCGCAACTCAAAATTCATGGTTCTGCCCGGTGGCGGGGTCTGGCCTGAGAAACATCGCATCGCCATAGCTGAAGAACCGGTAGCGTTTGTCCACGGCATGGCGATAGGCCGCCAATACCGCGGCGCGCCCGGCGAACGCGCTGACCAGCATCAACAAACTCGATCTCGGCAGATGAAAATTGGTCAGCATGGCGTCGACGACGCGGAAACAGTATCCGGGATAGATAAACAGATTCGTTTCGCCGCTCATGGGACACAGTTCGCCGCCGGCGGCGGCGCTTTCCAGGCTGCGAACGACGGTCGTGCCCACGGCGACTACGCGGCCGCCCTGTTCGCGCGTCCGGCGCACGGCCCCGCAAACCTCCGCCGAGACCTCGACCCGTTCGGCGTGCATCCGATGCTCGCGTATATCATCGGTCCGCACCGGCTGGAAAGTGCCGGCGCCCACGTGCAAGGTCAGCCGTGCTTGCCCCACGCCATGTTCAGCGAGGCGGTCGAGCATGGCCTGGTCGAAATGCAGGCCGGCGGTCGGCGCCGCCACCGCGCCTGGCCGATCCGCGTATACGGTCTGGTATCTCTCGCGGTCCAGCGCCTGGTCGGCGCGTCGAATATAAGGCGGTAACGGCACATGACCGTCTTTCGCGAGACAATCCATCACCGCACGATCGAAACGCAGCCGGAACAAATCGCCGTCGCGGCCCTCGACGACAGCCTGACAGCCCTGGAATATCAACCGGGTCCCGGCGCGCGGCGGTTTGCTGGCCCGGACCTGCGCAGTCGCGCGATCGCTATCGATGATGCGTTCAATCAGGACCTCGCAGCGGCCGCCGCTTGCCTTGCGGCCGGTCAGCCGCGCCGGTATCACGCGGGTGTCATTGAGCACCAGCAGATCGCCTGGCTGCAAAAGATCGCAAATATCGGAAAACTGCCGGTCACGCAATGCGCCGCTGGCGCCATCCAGGCACAACAGACGGCCGGCGCCGCGCTGCTCCGGCGGTTCCTGGGCGATCAGCGACTGCGGCAAATCATAATCAAAATCGGCGAGCTGCATAGGTCGCGCATGGTATCAGCTTCGCCTGCCGGCGCCGAAAAAAAAGGCCCGGAAGTATCCGGGCCGTAACAAAGATCCTGCGTCTGTTTTAATCGTCAAGTGCCCGTGGACGGCACGATTTTCAACTTGTGAATGATCGCATCGTCGCTGTTTTTCCAAATCCTGATATCCCGATCGATCTTGGGTAGCGTGATTTCCAGCTTGCGTTTTTTCTTGTTGCGCATCACCTGCAACTCGACCGTTTCGCCAGCCTCATAGGAGCCGATGATGCGGATCGCCTGGCCGGGACTGGACGGTTTGCGGTCACCGATTTTCAGGATGACATCGCCATCCCGTAAATCGATGTTTTCATCCTTTGGTGCGCGCACCACGAGCAGGCCTTCCTTGACGCCGAAATACTCGCCAAGCTCCTCGGTCAGGGAAACCATCTCAATATCGCCCAACGCGCCGCCAAACCGGTGCCCGCCAAAGGCGAAAAATTTTCTTGCTATATGCGGCGCATGTCCCGGCAGGCCGTCCGGGGCGCTAAATGCGAACGCAAGATCTTCACCACCGGAGAAATCAAAATCGAAGTTCATATCGAAGAACTTGAACTCGGTGGTTTCTATAACGGCACTATGGGACTTGCCATCGCGCAAATAGCCCACGGTCACTTTTTGACCCGGTTCCACATCCGCCATGTAAGCAATCAACTTGCCAATCGACGATTCTTCATCATCGGCTTTGAGCGAAACATCGTCGATCTTTACCAGGATGTCGCCTGCCTCGAGGCTGGCTTTTTCGGCGGGACCACCGGACGACACACCGACCACTTCTACGCCATTGTCATGTTTCGTTGCCGGGCCGCCGCCAAGGTTGATCCCCAGCATCGCTTTTGGCTGACGCCGATGGATGCGAATCGCGATATCGCCCGCCATTTCCTGACCCAGTCGAGCCATCTCACGAGCGGCATGTTCCAGCGCCTCCCGGGCAAGCGCCATTTCAGCGCCGTGTTCGGCGCGGTCGAGTTCGATTTCTTCGCGCACCGATTCCACCTGGGCCTGTGCCAACCGCAGGCTTTCGAACACGACATCGTTCATCAGCTCAACATCGGCGACCGCATCAAGTTCGGCGAACAATTCCTCGGTAATTTTCTCGGCGTCGGTCGCCTGGACCGGCAACGCCAGGAACAACATGCCGGCAATGCCGGCGATTAGAATCCTCAAAATTTTCATATTTTTCTCCATTAAAACATTGATCACAAAGAAGCAAAACTGGCCTCGGTGTAACGCACCTTGACCAGCGAATCCATCAAATTCACCTTGGACCGCCACAAATCCCTGGCCTCGCCAGAGGTCAGTGCGGTGTCGGGCTGGTTCAGCGTGTAATTCACCAATGCAAGACTGTTTTCCAGGCTGGCGATGGTGTTATCGGTTCCCGCGCGGACGACCTCCGGCCTTCCGGGCAAGCTCTGCAACAACATGCCAAGGCGACGCGAGCGATCGATCAGCACATCCACGT
The DNA here is from genome assembly GCA_022572885.1 of Pseudomonadota bacterium. Classification (NCBI taxonomy): domain Bacteria; kingdom Pseudomonadati; phylum Pseudomonadota; species Pseudomonadota bacterium. The sequence goes on from JACZVC010000018.1 coordinate 51,964, forward strand.
CGTCGTCCTGGTTAACGGCGAGATAAGGCGGTGCAACATCGCCGGTCGGGGCAACGACGCGGTTGTCAATCGAGTCGCGACCGCTGAGGTTGCCCGCCAGCCAGACCATCACCAGCAATGACGCAGCAATGCCCCAGGCCAGCGGTTGCCGCCATGACCAGCCACTTTCCGCAGATGGCTGCACGATATTTCGCCAGCGACCATCGGGCGGCTCAATTTCCGGCAAGGAGCACATGGTCTCGCGCAGGGTGACCAGGCGAGACAATTCCGCTTTACAGGCGCCACAACTGTCAAGGTGCGCCCTGAGCCCAGGATCACCGGCATGGCCGTCCTGACTTTGCGCGTCTCGCAGATCTAGTAGCTGTTCGATATTTGCATGCATGTTTCCACCTCACCGGCATCCGCCATCATCCTGCGCAGTTTTTCGTGCCCCCGTGATAACTGCGATTTTGAAAAACTGGCGGTCTTGCCCATCATTGTCGCTATCTCTTTGTGCGTATAACCCTCGACGTCATACAACCAGATCACCGCACGGGTAACCGGCGACAGTTTCGCCAGCTGGCGTTCGAGTTCGGCACCTTCCACGGCCCGCAACCCATCGCCCATGGCGAGGTGATCTTCGGCCGGCCGTTCGTGTTCGGCCTCCAGCGGCGTGGCCAGCCGGTGCCAGGCCGAACGCAGCACCATCAACGCCTTGTTCGCGGCGATCCGCCTGATCCAGGCGCCGACCGGCGCATCGCCCCGGTAGCTGCCGATCTTGCGGATCACCTCGACGAAAGTGTCCTGCATCACCTCTTCGGCCTGGTTCGGGTCATGCAATATCCGGATCGCCAGGTTATAGACCGGTTTCGCATAGGCCTTGTAGAGCAGCTCATGTGCTTTCAGATCGCCGCGCTGGGCACGGCTCACGATGGCCGGATCGATACTGGCTTGCAGGAATGTCGACATTTCGCCTTCTCTGATGCCTTATCGGCGAGCGGGGTCGCAGGTAAATGAAAATTGTTGGGGGGGAAATCCGGCAGACCCCTCATCTTTAGCCTGCCATGCTACACTTGCGCCCGGTTTTCTGCCGCCCCCTTGCAGTCCGAATACGCCGATGTGGTGGAATTGGTAGACACGCAGCACTCAAAATGCTGTGCCTTCGGGCGTGTCGGTTCGAGTCCGACCTTCGGCACCATCTCATGAGACCCTTGATATATAAGGCTTCCAGCGATCAGAAAGACTCTAAAGTGTGATACTTAGTGTGACTCACTAGCGGCCTCTTTTGCGCTACTTGGAGTAAAGGGAGGCGGCACTGACGGGCAGAAGGAAGCCCTGCGACCACAGGTGCAGTAGACCCGCCAGCGCCACCATTGAGGGTTACGCGGTGCGGCGTTGTGCGTTGCCGCGTCGGTCGTACTCGACGCGCTCTTCGGGCGTCATACGCATTCTGTACCGAGCGTTTCGCTCTGCGTCAGTGAAGTTGAACAGGGTCACTCCCTCGCGAGCGCGAGACTTGTTGCGCTTGTCGCAGGACTTACAGACTCCATGCCGCCCGTCTTTTGTCGAGGAATTGCGGTGGAACTCTGTGAGTGTCTTCACGATGTTGCAGACACCGCAGAACTTCTGGCCGGCCTCACGCAGCTTTGCGCAGACAGCCTGGGATTCGGCAGTGTGACCGCTGTGTGTCCGGAGCGTCTCAAAGTCTTCGTTTGAAAGTTCCATGGCTATGCTGCCAGCGAGGAATCCATCGGGGTCTTTGGGAACTCCGGAGGGAGTCATAGGTAGGTATTGAGGCATTGGATTCCTCTGAAAGCGTTGCTGTGTAAGGGCTTCAGCCTTAAGTGAGCCACTAAGGGGAGGTAGGTCATTCCCTAAGGGACTTATAGGGACTCACTAAGTGACATTTGTACTTAGTAGTACCCTCTAAGGGGTAGAGAACTGAGACCTACCTGTTAAGGAGGAGTCTTACGGCAGTGGAGTGAACGAAGGTAGTCTGACCAGTATGGGCATTAAACTTGTCCATCATGATCTGAGCCGCCTGCGTCTCTCGCCTGAAAGAGACCACAAGGCCGTCATGAACCTGTAGTGCTGTGATGTTGTGCTCGATACATTCGAGCAGTACGTCCACAATGATCTCTGATTCCATGAAATGGAAATAATGACCTAAGCCACGTTCCCATAGCGAATCGAGTGCAGGATGGTGCGCTTTGATGGCAGATACGATCTCAGGAAGTGGAATGTCGCATCCCTTGAAGTTCTCCTCGCGAACACCTTTCGGCCACCTTACGAGCGGCTTCCGAGCAAACATGAGTGCGCCAAAGATGCGCTTGACGCCAGTGCGCCATTGGCCCAAGCCTGGAATGTTGTAGGCATCGGGGCCGGTCACTTCTTCGATAGACCCCCGTACCGGGAGTAATAGCCCCTGATTCGCATACGCCAGTGACGGCATCATGGATCGGAAGTCCACTTCGACCACTCCGCAACCGTCGATTGATATGTGCTTGCGCTGCTTGGCGCGCAGTCCGTTCAACCAGAAACCGCCGAAGAGTCGGCCACCCTCAGTAAACGATGCATTATTGAAGTAGCGACGCTGGCGACGGTTGGTGAGATCCACAAACTTGCCGCCGCTGTAATCTATATCAGCGTGTCGAAGATACGCATTGATCCGGCGCATTTCGTCGCGGTAACCGTTCGATAGGTCGGTGTCGATGTAGTCGAGCCACTTCGCGCGGTTCTCGTGAGCGGCCTTAAGGTTATTCTGTGTCGGCTTTGCGCTCTTCAGTATGACGATCTCTTCGTCGTCACTGAGCGTCATGTCTTCCGGCACAATCTTGTGGTCGTCAATCAGGTTAAGCAGACTCGGGCCAGCCTTGTAAGCGGTCTGTCGACCGGCGTAGTAGTCACCACGTTCGGCCAGTTCCGCGAATCCCATTTCGGGAGCCGTCAGTAGATCGAGAGCTTTGACTGTGGGCCGACCTTCGAAGGCCGCTTGATAGCGATTCTTTTGCTTGACCGTGGTGCGTCGACTCAAATGGATGCGCCCTGCGCCCTTCTCAGAGGTCACTGCGCGATGCATCAGGCCGCACACGAGAGCAGTGATAGCTGCCATCAGGTTATTGTGAGCGGATGTCCGACGAGAGCGCCGTCGGAGTCCCTTGAATAGTTCGTAGTTGCGTATCTGATTCAGTACGTTGTCCACGATGATCTGTGCGATGTTGTCGCCGACATCGTAGGGGATGCGATACGGACTGAAGCTCCGGTCGCGTTCGTCAATGTTGTGTGCGTTTATTTTCTTCACAGCAGTGTCTCGTTGTAGTGTCTAAGGGGATACGTGAAGGTGTCTCAAAGGGACCCCCAAGGCGGGGGATCAAGCCCGTCTCGGGGAGTCGGATTGCGAGACACTACTCACGCAAATTAGGTTTATTTCTTGTAGGTAACAAAGCTCACGCGGAGGAAGACCGGCTTCGGGGGAAGCCAGTCCGTCCGTGATCCTTTGGCGATGTTTTGGTCAGCACGTAGCGGTGTAAGGTTATCCGGACAGTGTTGGCCGCCGTTGAACAGGCTGACAATGTGATCGACATGGAACTCAAGACCGGTCGCGTCGGTCAATGCCTCCGCAGTCACGTAGGCCGATTGAATGTCGGCGTAGGCCGGTGTTCCAGGCGCGCACCAATCAGGCGTCTGTCCGAGTCTTAGCGCTCGCTGTCGGGCATTCTTGGCGGAGACCTTCGACTTGTTGTCCCGCCGGTATCGTCGGTCATACTCGGACCGGCACGATTTACAATAAGCTCGTCGGCCATTGCGGCCATACTTGTACCTACCGAACTCTTCGAGCGGTTTGAGTTCCCGGCACTGCGAACAGCGCCGGGTTTCCTCAGACATATCCTGCTTACTGCTTGGTGTACGTGCTGAAGTTGACCGGGTTAAAGCCTTCGCCGGTTTCATTCGCGAACAGCGCAAAGCTATCGATGGCTTCTTCTTGCGTGGGCTTATCCATATCGAAGACCGCCATAGCGATAATCGGATGGTGTTGGTCGTCGTACCGCGCCATCTTTACAATCACGTTGCGGCCTCTGCGTTTCGAGTGTAGCTCACCCATAAAGCAATTCTCAGTTGGCTGGTCGGCAAGGTCAGTCTGTTCGGTCACAATGTGAAATATGGCAAGTTCCTCGTCGGACACCGTGTTGAGCAGTTCGTAGCCCCTCGACTTATCGATGGGCGAATGCTCAAAGAAATGTCTCAGGATTTCGCCTATATCAATTGCTTTCGGCTGTGTGTCTTGCGGATTTGCGTATGGCATTTCGTTCTCCTATCGGGTTGGTTTGGTCTTGGTGCGGGTTGGTGTCCACATGATTCGAAACGATGAAAGCCTGCGCTCCCCCGAAGAGGAGCAACAGGACGGCACCATCCCAAACCAATAGGACGATTTCGGGTTATGCAGCGTTTCGCCGCACGAATCTGGCGTACTGTGGAAGTACGGCATCGATGCCTTCACGCTGAATGCGTACATTGATTACTTCGCCGGCAGTCTTCGCATCGGCGGCCAAGCCGCGGAGCCGCAGGTTGCGTTGCTCCAATAGAACAGCCGTGGTGTAGTTCGATTCGTACACGTCACGCTCTTGCTAGTTCACCTTGATCGCGGGATCAGGGATGTTCGCTATGGTGCTTGCCAGTGCCTCTTCCGGCAGTCCGTTCGCACCTAAGCCGATCTGAAAATCCATCGACCTGTGCATCGAGTCGATTGGCTGTTGCAGATTGTCCGGTACGGAGTGTCCAGCGGGCGTAAGGCGGGTGACTTTAGCTTTCCAATACCTTCAGCCCATCAGCCATACGTGAGACGTCGACTCATGCCGGCAGAAACCTTGGTTGGATTCTTGGAAATCACCGACCCGTAGAGCGGCATCGACCTCTTGCGGCGTCAGGTCTGCGAGAGCCTTGGCCGGACCGGCGGTGGGCTTGATCTCGCCATTATGGGGAATCACAAGGGACTTGTTGCTGTCAGTCAGTAGGTATTCCTACCGCTTGAGTTCGGTAGTTAGCTTCGTGGGGACGTAGTAGAGGGTATTTGGGCTTTGTAAACGTTGGCGAAAACGCCTGCAGCCTCTGTGGCTATTTAGATACAGCCGAATCGTAGGGTGGACACTCCTAGATCGCCAATTTGACTCTCTCAGGAGCCTTCGGTACCGGGTAAGATTCCTCGGATTCTGGTGAATTTACCCGTGAATTTCGGTTGTTAGCTTCGTGGGGGGGCCGTAACGGGTATTTGACGTTTGTAAACACGGGCGAAAACGTCTGTAGCGCTCATGACTATTGAGCTACAGACGAATCGTTGGGTGGACATATCGAGAGGTCACAAATTTGACCTTTTGAGGAGCCGTAGGCGGCCGTTTCAGACTACTTTCAGACCCTCAAAAAGCCTCGTGACTACCGCCTCAGCGTCCTGAACCAGTTTCTCGGCGTCCTGAACCTGTTCCTCGGCAACCGGGAGTTGACGCACATTCCTCAAGCGCAACATTTCGCCTGTCCCTTTGGGGTCGGCTCGTGCAGTCGCCAGTCGTCCACGCGCGTTGGCAAGATGTCCACGGGCCGTGCTGTCTAACTGCAGCGCTTCCTCGTGGGCGTCGTCTTCTAACTCCGTACGATCTGGAAATCTACGCTTAGCCGCTGCGAGGTCGTTTTTGGTTTTCGCGAGCCATTGTTCCACCTTGTGGCATCCACTCTCCTCATTTCGTACCCACTCCCGGAGGTAGTCCATATGTCCATCAAGGCATCTCTGCGGATCATCGAGAGCCGCCTTAACAGTCTCAAGCTGGCGAAGGCTATCTGCGAGTGATCGCTGAGCCGCTTCGAGTCTTGGAGGAGCGGTGACGCGGTCGGTACGCTCCTGCGTCTCCCGATACTTCGCTGCCCACTCTTCAGTCAGTAATGGCAACCGCTCTGTGCGCTCCCCTTCCATATCCGTGTGATAGAGGATGGGCGAATAGCCATATTCTTTTGCGGCATCTTGTTCAAGTAAAACGTCGAACAACGCATTCGGATTGTCAAAGTCGTTCCGGGGCAGTTCTGGGTGCTTCTCGCAGAGGGTATCGAACTCGGCTCGCAGTGTTTTGATCTCTTCTTTAGCGTCGGCATCCAGTTGGATACTGAACGTATTGTCAGGTAGCCGCACCGTACATTGTTTCTTTACTGCCTCTATCTTGGCCCATATTCGTTGTTGAGACAGCTCATGAAACACCTTCTCCATCAAGATGGCGTGATCCTCGAATCTCTTCACGTACTCCCTACGACGTCGCTGTATACGTTTCTTGCGGGCCTGTATCTCTAATTCGGTTAAGCCCCGGGATTCTATTTCCTTTGTCCGCGTGTATTCATTACGCTCTACTCCGCGTTTCTCCTCGGCGGTTCTGAGATCAATGTGATCGGTGTCTCTAAGTTTCATCTCGAATTGTTTGATTCGCTCCTCGAGTGCCAGAATCGTGTTCGACGTTACGGCGCAACCGCCCGCGAGTTTTTCTTCCCGCGCAGCTATAAGTTCTTCCCGACGCTTTGCCCACCGTTTGCGGTCGGCACGCAGGCGGTACACGGCGGTCGCATCGGCGGCTTTCTTGTCCGTCGTCATATTGATTCCATTGTTTTCGTTAAGTAGCGTGGCCAGCAGTCCGGGACCTTTATTATCGTAGCCACTTAACCTATTGATATACAGACTATTCGAAGTTGGAATGTAATCAATACTGGAAGTTCTGCCTTCATGATGGATATGGCGGACATTGCGAACGGCGGTCACGCTGCCGCAAATAGTAAAAGCAAAACGTCTGCTTTCGACCCAAAGCGAACATTCAGCCCAGTAGCTGCAAATGGCCAAAAGCGGCCATTGCGTCGCTGATCAATTAAGGCAATCTTGTCTCAATACCGCTTAGACTAACTTAACAACTGGACCAATTAATGCGGGCAGGTCAGCAATGCGAATACCTTGCGACCTTATTGCGGACCAACAGCGATGCGGTAGGTAATGGAATGACCCAACAGCTGATCCATCGGCCCCTCATCGACGGCATCCAGGGTGAGATAGCTGTTCTCGGTATCACGCTCCAACAGCCCTTGACGGCTGCTCCGCCCACCTTAGCGAACTTGACGGACCGGAATCAACATTTTTGTCTCCCTCGGTACCAGTGCCAGTTTCAGCGGGAGAGGACGCACCACTATCTCAGATTATCTACTCGGTTCTCCTAGCCACATCCACCCGCTTGAGGAGCCATTCCGTCATCGTCTCGAAATAGCCGGGAACATACGTTTTTACGTGAGGCCAATCCTCCAAACCACCGGTTCCAGCGAGCCAGATGCTGTGACCAGCCTTGGCGAACACTTTGAGGGTGTAGTCCGTGTTCCCTCCTTCTCTCAAGGCTTTCCCGACGATCGATTTGTTCGGCTCAGGCGGAACCCACATGTCCAGTTCTCCCCAGATCGCCAGGACCGGGCAGGTGACTGCACCGAGCACAGATACAGGATTGTGACCTGCCCTCAGGCGCTGGAACCGCCAGACCCAATGGTCCTCTGACGTTGCTTCCCCCCAATAACCCGCGTCTGTGTAGGAGAACCATTTCTTGTCCTTCACCGTCTGAATGGCAGCTTCGAGCTTTTCCCACTCTTCCCCGGTCCTTATAAAGTCGGCTTCGAGTTTCACGAACGCGAGAGCTTCCTCAATCTCCTCCCCCGAAAAGCCGTCTACCCGAAGGGCTGCTTCTGTCCCCATCGGTAACTGCTCCGCATAGGGCAGGCCTGGAGCGGATACCATGATGAGGAACGCGACGTCCTTGGAGCGCGCGGCAGCCAGTGAGGCAACAGCTCCCCCTCCGTCGGTAAACCCCCAGATGCCGACCTGCCTCGGGTTGATGTCCTTATGACGGCGAAGGAACTCAACACCGGCGAGGGCATCTTCGGCCAGATCTCCGAAGCTGGATTCACGCCACGCTCCTCCGGTGGAGGCGCCAGTCCCTCGCCCGTCGTAGACGAGTGCCGCGATCCCGTGCCGGGCGAAGACGTACTCTGGGAAGACTGGCAGATTACGGTTCGTTGGGCCGCCGCCCTGTACCATGATGACGGCGGGATGTGGGCCTTTCGTGTTGGGTACGAGGAGCCTGCCGGCCAAGGTGATATCGCCGTTTCGGAAGGTCACGTTCTCTTCCCTGTACAGCGTGCTTCGTGGGGCAGTTCGCTCCGCACCACCCCGCTCGCGCCAGACGAGGCCGCTGACTTTGCCCTCTTGGTTGCGGACGAAGGTGACTTCCACCTCGACGGGAAAGGGAACGAGATACGTCGGCCCAGAGAAGAAGGTGGTCTTGGAGGAGGGGTAGAGACGTCCGACGCGCCCTGATTCCTCGACGTAGGAGAGCCATGACCTGGAAATGGGATAGGGGGGATCCGGCTTCAGGAAATCATGCCGCCGAATGAATACGGCTCTGCCAGGCTCCAATTCATACGCCCCCATGTAGTCGTCGTAGAGCGTGTCATCAACTTGGACCCACCGCACGAGTCCGAAGGTGCCTGACTCTCCGGCGTGCTCGACGACTCCCGTAATTGTGTCGCCTTGGAGCCGTCCATCGAAGGCAATCGTGTCGGCATCCCTCGTCAGTTCAAAGTTGACGCGAGAGGATTCCAGACGGACATCTCCAACCGCCCCTGGTGCCCCTGGTAACATGTAGACGACGGTCAGTTTTATGCCCCCGTCTTCCGATTTCAACTCAACTCTGAGGTACACCGACTCCTTCTCAAGCTCGAACGCCCCCACCCACAGGCCTTCGATGACGGAAGCCAGTTGAGTGCCATTGACGGTCACCGTTCCTGAGGATTCTCCCGATTGAGTTTCTCTGGTAGCTGACTTATTTTCTGGTTTGCTGCATCCGGTAACCAGCAGTATGAGAAGTACGCTATACAAAAAGATTCGAAGAAAACGGTTCATTTTTTCTCTCCTTTGCTTGAAAAGAAGGCTGCGCTTTTTGGCTTGACATCCAATCAAAGTATAGGACGTATAAAAGCCCTATTCCATGAAGCCCACGTTTATTGAACGGCCATTTGTCTCGCTTTTGGCCCTTATCGCTGCGAAAACTGGTTTGCTCGAACGTCCGCTTATGGCCGAAAGCGGACCTTCAGAATCACCTATTTCTGGTCATTTTAACGTCCGCTTTCGGGAAAAGCAGACATTCAACATGAAGCAAAATTGATTGGTGCCGCGTCGAAGTGGGCACCAAAGTGGGCACTACCCATGCCGCAGTCACTATGCTGTATTGGACATCGCTTCAGCTTAACCGCGACGGGCTCGTAGATTAGAGGTTAAGGTAGGACGACTCAGGAGAGAATTTCTATGCAGATTGGCGTCATCAGGGAAATTAAGGACAAAGAAAACCGCGTAGCGCTCACGCCGAAAGGCGCGAAAGCCCTGACCGAGGCAGGTCACCAGGTACATGTACAGACAGACGCGGGTGTGGGTTCTGGCTTCAGCGACGCGGACTACCTGGCCGCCGGAGCGGAGACTGTTCCCTTGGACGATGCCTGGGCTTCGGAGCTGGTGCTGAAAGTCAAAGAACCGCTCCCCATCGAATACCCCTATCTCAACGGCCAGATTTTTTTCACCTACTTTCACCTGGCCGGCGCCGACAAGAGTCTGACTGAGACCTTGCTGCAAAATCGCGTCACCGCGGTGGCTTACGAAACGGTAGAGGACGCGCGCGGCGCTCTGCCGCTGCTAAAACCGATGAGTGCCGTGGCCGGCCATATGGCGACGACTATCGGCAGTTATTACCTGGCCAAGTTCAACCGGGGTAAGGGCATCCTGCTCAGCACAATTCTCGATCAGCAGTATGGCAAGGTGCTTATCATCGGTGATGGCGTCGTTGGACGGTATGCCGCCAAAGCCGCCGCCGCGCTTGGTGCGCAGGTCTTTATTTGCGGAAGGCACAGCGAAAGACTCCCGACATTGCAGCAGGAAATCTCACCAACCCTGAATTTCGTCCTGTCATCGCCGGACAATATTCGGCAGCATCTTGTAGACACCGATCTTCTCATCGGCGCCGTCCTCCTCCCTGGCGCGCGCGCTCCTTACCTGGTCACCGATGACATGGTCCGTGAGATGCAGGCCGGCTCGGTCATCGTCGATGTCAGTATTGACCAGGGTGGATGCATCGAAACATCACGACCGACTTCGCATTCCGAACCCGTGTTCGAGAAACACGATGTCATTCATTACTGCGTGACCAACATGCCGGGGGCGTATCCAAGAACGTCGACCCTCGCGCTGACGACGGCGACTTTGCCCTACGCCCTGCACTTGGCGAAGAAAGGTCTCCAAGCTTTCGTCGAGGATGAAGGATTTGCAAAAGGGGTCAATACCTATCTCGGGCACCTGACATACAAGCCGGTAGCCGAGGCGCTCGGGCTGACCAACACGTACTCACCGTTTTCGGAGCTTGCGAAAAAGCAGCGTGCTTAGCCGCGGCGCAAGCAATCATCGATCTGCTAAACATCTGATCCGATTTCCCACAGAGCGCAGAAAGCCCCACCCCCGTGGCGGGGTTTTCTTTTCCCGGCGAACGTCCGCTCTTGGCTGCGATTTCAACCGGTCGACGCAACACTTTAGCTAAAACGCAGAAGATGGCGTGTTGCCCCTCAATATGACAAATCGCAGTGAGCAACTTCACCGCTGCCGTCGAACTGCACGACCCGAAAAAAGCGACCGTGGGCCACAAACGCTGCCATATCCACCAGCAGCGGTTCCAGCCAGTACATGTCGCGACCCGAGTTCTCGTATGGCGTCAGCATCTCATGTGGTACGTCGGCCGGCATGTAACAGAGTGAGATCGGCCCGAAATCGACTTGTGCCGATGCGTAGTCAGCGATCCGGTCATTGCTGATGTATTTTTCGTCGCCGGCCGTAACGACCTGGATCGGGTTCGACAGCGGTTGCCTCGCGTATAGCTGGCGGTTGATTTGCACGAGGTCGATCAGCGCGACGACGTGCTTGTATCGATAATCGCAGAATCCCGCTCGGCCGGCTGCCTGCCAGGAGTGACATTTCGCACGTAAGCCCCGCGGTTTTACGATCATCTTGTTGAATCCCGGTGTCCGGCCGAGCGCCTCCGCCAAGGTCTCAATGAAGGCGCCGCCGCGAATCCCGAGCATCGGCGCGAGCAACAATAGCCGGTTGTACAGCTCGGTCGCCTGCAGCGCGGCGCTCAAGCTGATGGCGCCGCCAAGCGAAAAGCCAACAATAATCTTCTCGCCCGGGCTCGCAGCCATGATGCGATTCATCGACGTCGCAAACTCGAAATAGCCGGAACTGTCTTCGCCGGCTGACGGCAGGGCTGACAGGTCGTCTTCGCCGCCCGCGGTCGGCATGGCGCCGTGGCCGGGGAGCAGCGGCAGCAGCACGTCGAAACCCTGCGCGCTGATCCGCGGGGCCAGCTCCAGGAACTGCTGCGGGCAGGTACCGAAACCGTGGAACATGATGACGGCGCCGCGACGCTTCGTACCTGGCACTGCGGTGAAGCGCCTTGGTTCGCAGTCGGCCGCGTGCGGCGTTTCGTTTACGCGGTTTTCGTAGTCCGACCATGCCGCGGCGAAGGTGGCCAGTTCCTCCTGCTCGGCGGGCGGCGCTACGACGCTGAATGCCGCGGTTGTGCAGCCCGCCAGCAAGCATCCGGCGAGCGCGCACAGCAGGACCCGTCCGAGGATGGCGCATGGCCGCAGTACCATGAACTCTCGTCTGTGCATCGCGTATCTTCCCTAGAGACCGATATTTCGAGTGAGCAAACCAGCGAAACGTTATGGGTGGTAAACAAATTGTTGTTTATCAGAATCTAGACCATGTCGTCGTAAAATACGATATCGAACCGCAGGATTGTGCCGCATGTGTTGCATCGACCGGTTGAAATCGCAACCCAAAGCGGCCGTTGGGATGGTAGAATCGTGAGGGGCCGCTGACGACCCAAAGCGGACGTCGTGAGTGCGATCAATTAGACTGTGAGAATCGGAAATCTAGGGAGAGGTCACCGTGGTTCACCGGCGCCCCATCTGGTTCGCACTCGTCCTTGCGACATTGGTGCTGCCGAATACCGCCACCGCTCAAGACGACGACTTGCGCATCATCGAGTTCGAGACCACCGAGGTCACGGCACCTGATGTGGCGGTCTCCCCTGATGGTGCGTGGTTGATTTTCAATATGCTCGGCCACCTGTTCCGCTTGCCGGTCGAGGGCGGCACGGCCGAGCAGCTCACCTTCGGGCCTTACTACGACACCGACCATACAATCTCTCCTGACGGGAGCCGCGTGGCGTTCGTCTCCGACCGGGACCGCAGCGACGGCAACATCTTTGTGCTGAAACTGGTAACGGGGCAAATCACCCAGGTCACGCACGAAGCTTGGGCCGCCCGTCCGGCTTGGAGTCCCGACGGCCAGAGCATTGTCTATTTGAGTCTGGTTCGTAAGGTCCCAGGCGTGTTGCCCATGCCTAAATTCTCATTTTCAGTACCCGACACAGTTCCGGCTTTGGTCCGCCGGGTGGCCTTGGGCGGGGCAGAGCCCGAAACCCTCAGTGCGCCGCCGCAGGTCATCGGCTCAGTTTTCTACCTGCCGGATGGACGCTTGGCCTGGGCAGCAATCGATCTAGAAATCGAACCAGAAACCCGATCTCCCAGTGCGACAACCCGGATTCAGGTGAGGAATGAGCAAGGTACGGTGTCGACGCTCCGCACGCTTGCCGGCTACGCCGCTCCTGTGATTCCGAGTCCGACGGGTGACGGGGTCTACTGCCGCCGCTTCCACCCCTTGGCTGGCTGGTATACACGGCCGGCGGAAGACTTGCTCTTCATTCCCCTCCCTGAGGGAGCTGAGAGGCAGATCTTCCGCTTGGCGCGGCCCCGGGGCTGGACGCCGCGCTTTGCGGTGGCCCCCGACGGAAAGGGTCTCTACTTGGGCGAGGGCGGGCGTTTATGGAAAATCTCGCTTCCCGGCCGATCGCACGAACCGATAGCCTTCAGCGCGTACGTGCGCTTGGAAATTCAAGATCCTGTTTTCCCGCGCAAGGTCGCTTTCGTCCCGCCGGGAGGCGCCGCGCCGCCGCGCAGCGTCCTGAATCCCCGGCTTTCGCCGGACGGTCGCACGCTGGTCTTTGAGGCAGCGCGCTACCTATGGGAGCAGCCGCTCGATGGCGGGCAGGCTCAGCGGCTATTTGCAGGCAACGCCTTCGAGCGAGAGCCAGCGTTTTCACCGGACGGGCGGCAGCTCGCGTTCGTGACCAGCGAGCACGGGAAGGAAGAACTCAGAGTGTTCAACTTGGACACCCGACAGACACGCACCGTGGCTTCGGGGTCGTACTACTGGAACCTGAGCTGGAGCCCCGATGGTGAGCGGCTAGTTTTTATGGAAGACCCCAGCCGGGTGGTGGCCGTGAATCTCAACGGCGACGGCAAAAAGGAAAAACTCACCGAAGCGGCGTGGTGGTGGGGATCACGCCCGCAGCTCTCCGCAGATGGTCTGTTGCTCTACTTCTCGGGGCCGCCAGGGGCTGGCACGTTCTATCGGCTGCCGCTCAAAGACAAAGCGAGGCCGGAGCCACTGACACAACTGAGGCGCCAAATGACTCGGGCGCTCGTGTCTCCCGACGGGAAGTGGCTCGTCTTCAAGCGCAACACAGAAATCTGGATAGCGTCGCTTGAAATTAGGCCGATTAGGGAGGAAGA
>JACZVC010000019.1 GCA_022572885.1 Pseudomonadota bacterium
GTGCGGCGGCGATCGTCGGCTTTATCGCGTTCCAGGTCTGGAATGAGTACCAGGGAGGCGGCCAGCTGCATCCCGCGGGTACGGCGCCAGTCACGCGATCCACGACCGCCGGCCCGGGTCTGCGTCCAACATTCGAACTGATATCACTCGAGGGCGTGCCGGTGTCATCGCGGCAATGGGAGGGAAAACCCCTGGTCGTCAATTTCTGGGCAACCTGGTGCGCACCCTGCCGGCGGGAAATCCCGATGCTCATGGAAATGCAGGTGGAACACGCTGCCGCTGGCCCACGCCTGTGTGTTAACTTGACAGTACCGGAGCGGGACATAAGCCGAAACGCGAAGCAAGGTCAGCATATGACAGCCGCCGACAATGAATTGACGAACGCCCAGCGGTGGGCCGGATTTCGCCGGTACACCGGCACATAACATGCTCAGACCATTGGTATACATACACGTCATCGTGGTGGTGTTGCTGCTGGCTCTGGCCACAGCAGCGTACGCTGATGACCCGCCCGGCGTGGTTCATTCCACCTCGCTGAAACAACGCCTGCAGACGGCACTGGCGGCAAAAGGCCCGGACTACCCGCCGCGCACCAAACATCTCCATCTTGACGGGTCGCCGCTTTACACGAACCGTCTGATTCTGGAGGACTCTCCGTACCTGTTGCAGCATGCCCACAACCCGGTGGACTGGTACGCTTGGGGACCGGCGGCCTTCGCCAAGGCGAGCCGCGAGAATAAACCTATTTTTCTCTCGATCGGCTACTCCACGTGTCACTGGTGCCACGTCATGGAGCGAGAGAGTTTTGAGGACATGGCAGTCGCGTTAGTTCTGAACACGCACTTCGTTGCCATCAAGATAGATCGCGAACGCCGCCCTGACATCGACACCATCTACATGACCGCGGTGCAATTGATAGCTGGGAGAGGGGGCTGGCCCATGTCCAGCTTTCTTACTCCGGCGGGCCAGACCTTCTTCGGCGGCACCTATTATCCCAGAGACACCTTCATGAATCTGCTGCGTCAGGTCACCACGGCGTGGCGCCGGAACCGCCCGGGCCTTGAGCAACAGGCTAGCCGGGTGGCCGGCGCGGTGCGTGCCGCCACCCGCAGCGCCGGCGCCGCCGGCAAAGTGGCCGTTGACACGGTGCAACGCGCGATAACCAACCTACAACAGGCCCATGACGAGCTGCGAGGCGGATTTGGTCCCGCTCCAAAGTTTCCCAATGAACCGCGGTATCTGTTACTGCTCGACGAGGCCCTGCGCACGGGTGACGACCGGAGCCGCGACATCATAAGTTTCGACCTCCAAGCAATGGCCCGCGGCGGTATCTACGACCAAGTGGGTGGTGGCTTTCACCGCTATTCCACCGATAATGCCTGGCTGGTCCCGCACTTCGAGAAGATGCTCTATAACCAGGCGCAGCTGGCCCGCATCTATGCCGAGGCCTGGCGTCTCACAGGCGATTCCGCGTTCGCACGCATTGCCCGTCAGACAGCGGACTACGTGCTGCGGGATATGACCGCGCCGGAGGGTGGTTTCTATTCGGCCACCGACGCCGACAGTTCCGATGGTGAAGGGCGGTTCTTTCTCTGGACTCCAGAACAGATTCGTGCAGCGCTGGCCCCGGCAGACGCTGATTTGGCTGTCGATTTATACGGCTTGACCAGGCGTGGCAACTTCGAGGGCGCGAATATCCTACACATGCCAGTGCCCTTGGCCGAATTCGCAACGCAGCGAGACATGTCCCTGTCGGACCTGCTTGCTCGCGTAGATGATATTCGTGCGGCACTTTATGTGAAGCGCGAGCAGCGCGAGCACCCTGGCCGGGATGAGAAGATCATTACCGCCTGGAACGGCATGATGATTGTGGCGCTGGCCGAGGTCGCCCAGATTCTGGACGAACCGCGTTACCGCACGGCGGCACTACGCGCTGCCGAGTTCCTGTGGCGGACCAGCCGCCAGAACAACGGCGAGCTGTGGCGCTCGCGCTTTGACGGGCGCTCCTCGGTACCCGCGGTTCAGGAAGATTATGCCTGGCTCGCCGATGGGTTTATTCATCTCTATGACTTGACTCGAGATCCGCACTGGCTGGAGCGGGCGGAGGTGCTGGTCGCAACCATGAACCGGTTGTTCTGGGATGGAAAAGCGGGTGGCTATTTTATGAATACCGACGCCGTGGGCGTCGCCACCATGGCGCGACCCAAGGACAGCACCGACGGTGCCGTGCCCTCCGGTAACGCGGTGGCGTTGCATGTCCTGGCGAAACTGGCGCAACGCACGGGTGAGGAAGCCTACCGCAGGACCGCAAATACCTTGCTCGCCGCCTTCGCAAACTCCATCAACCAAAGCCCGACCGTCTACAGCTATCTGCTGCGCGGAGCGCAACAACTCGCCAACGGCGCGGCCGGTCCACAACAATATGCGGCACGGGGGGCGATCAAGGTGAACGCCCAGATGCAGGCAAACACGCTGGTGGTGGACATCGCGATCCGCCCGGGTTGGCACATCAATGCGCACAAGACCCTGCAAGAAAAATTGATACCAACGGTAGTTGGTCTCGAAAAACCTGTTCCGGGGTGGCATTCTGGTGCGGTGTCCTACCCGACACCCGTCCTCAAGACCCTCGGCTTCCTACGTGAGGAGCTGGCTTTGTACGAAGGGCAAGTGCGCATCACGATGAATTTGCAGCAAACCGATCCGGCCGTTGCCGGATCCTTGATCCCGGTTGCGCTGCGCCTGCAAGCCTGCGATGACAGCGTGTGTTTGCCGCCGGAACGGCGGGTCCTACAGGTGCCAGCGACCCGCCCGCCATCCACAGGGACCGAAGTTTCCAAATGAACGCAGCAACGCGAGCGCGCTCTTGACTTGGTAAAATGCTCCCGGTTCTTGTCCCAGACCGGAAGAGAATGCCCATCGTGCGGCCCATTGGGCCGCGGGTTACTGTGAAGTGTACGTGAACTACTTGGACGACCCTTAGGCGTCTCGTAACTGTGCGACGGAACCCGGCTTTGGAACCGACGTATTTTCGCCAAGCCGCTCTCAAGATGCGTGGGGGATCACTAACCTGGCCGCGAGGATGTACCCATGCTCATGCAGCGTCAGTTGAGTGAAGTAGAGGAACATTTCGACGACTTGCAATTGCGCAACGAATTACAACTGCTTCTTACATCTTTGCGACAACACCGAGGGCGGCTGCCCGATTATCGAAGACATTGATCAAAAAGACAGCCTGCCCAAGCAGACGAAACGCGATCGCCAATAAGGAAGCTGGGTCGAAGCATTTTTCTCACTGGAAGTCTAGTGGTCTCGTCTGTTAGGGAAGCCAAACGGCAAACCCCGTACCGATGCCGGTCGGTCGGATATCTAGGGCCGCGATTCACAGTGGCGGTAGAATTATTGTCGGGAACTATACTTTTGTGGTGAGTGTCACAGGCAGTAAGGCAAATCGGACCGAAGCCGGCACGCAAAGCTCCGGGTCCTGGCTTCGGCTGCGACGACTTCGCGCCGCGAAGGATTCTAAGATCGCCAAGCCTCCGCAGCCCACATGAACGCCGTGCAGATCGTGAACACTATGGAATTGAGATGGATGCCCTTGGGGAACGACTGGATGCCGTCTTCAGCGAGTTTGCAAATAGCCATCCTAGCGGCTAGCGTGTACACGTCGCTGGTCCATCCGAAAGCTTCCCCGGAAGGGCTCGTTGCTGAACTTGCCGGTCTACGCCTAAGCATCTGTTTTTCTGGCCCGGCATACGGGCTAGCCCACGTGAAATACAACCAAATATGATCGGAAGGAGAGGATTATGAGAGACACAAAGACCCTGATGAAAGCGGCTTTGGCTGGTGTCGTTGCCTTGAGCATGGGTGCTGTGGTTGGTAGCGCGTCTGCTGCCAAGCCGGGTTTCGAGAAGTGTGCCGGTATTGTCAAGGCCGGTATGAACGACTGTGGCACAGCCACGCATGATTGCTCGGGCAAGGCCAAGGAGGATGGGGCTGAGGAGGAGTGGATCTACGTCCCCGAAGGGACTTGTGACAAGATTGTGGAGGCCACTCTTAAAGCGCCGGCGCCCAAGAAAGAGGAATCATAACCTCCGACATGTGCTCCGGGCGGCCACCGAGGAGCTTCCCGCTTCGTGGGCGATTGTCCTATGCCTCCGTTTAGTGACATGCCGGTAATCGGCGCCGGGATCGGCCTGCGCACACAACATTATCAGGAAATCTTGGTCAACAGGCCGCCGGTGCGATGGTTCGAGGTGCTATCGGAAAACTATTTCGGTGCTGGTGGTCTGCCGCTCTATCATCTGGAACAGGTGCGTGAAAGCTACCCCATCACCATGCACGGCGTGGGCATGTCCCTGGGGTCGACGGACCCTCTTGATTTTAACTATCTGGCCAAGCTGAAGGCTCTGGCCGAGCGCTTCGAACCGGTCTGGATCTCCGATCATCTTGCCTGGATATCCGTCAATCGCCGGTATACGCACGATCTGTTGCCGTTGCCGTACACGGAAGAGGCGCTCAGTCATGTCGCGAGGCGTGTCATCCAGGCCGAGGACTTCCTGGGGCGTCGCCTCCTGATCGAGAACCCCGCCACCTACCTGAGCTTCAACCACTCGGAGATGACCGAGTGGGAATTCGTGCAGGGTCTTGTCGATCGGACGGACTGTGAACTGCTCATTGACGTGAACAATATCTACGTCAGCGCAACGAATCACGGCTTTGATCCCATGGACTACATCAAGGCGGTTCCGAAGGAGCGCGTGAGAGAGATCCATTTGGCCGGGTACGAGGAACGCGAGGACTACCTGTTTGACACCCACGGCTGCCGGGTCCACCCACCGGTGTGGGAACTGTACCGGGCCGCCCTAGAGTATTTCGGGCCAGTGCCCACCCTCATTGAGTGGGATACGGATATTCCCCCGTTTAGCGTATTGGTGGAAGAGGCGGAGAAGGCACAGGCACAGTTGGATGTGGCGGCATGATGTCTCTTCGCGAGCTGCAGGGTTTGTTCCAGGAGGCCGTGTTCGAAAGCGACACGAACGGGCCGGCGCTCGCTCGTGTGAGTGAGTATATCCACGCAAAGGAGGGTCTGTCATCCGCCGAACTCCTGCGTATCTATGGCAGCAGTATCTTTGGCACGCTGACCCGGGCCCTGAGCGAGATATACCCCGTATGCCGCCGTCTGGTGGGACCGGCGTTCTTTGAGACCATGGCGCGGATCTTTATCCACCAGATGCCTTCGCACTCTGCCGACCTCGCCGATTATGGACAAGCCCTCGCCGACTTTGTGGCCGAGTTCGAACCTGCTGCCGGTCTGACCTATCTCCCCGATGTAGCACGCCTGGAATGGCACTGGCACCGGGCCTTTCACGCAGCGGATGAACCAGGGCTGGACGTCACCGTCTTAGGCGAAATCGCGAAGTCGGACCGAAGCCGAATCCTGTTTCGACTTCCGGCGTCGGCAACGCTGCTGGCGTCCAATTTTCCCATCCACCGGATCTGGGAGGTCAATCAGGACAACTGGAAGGGTGAGCAACAGGTCAGTCTGGCAGAAGGCGGCGCGCGGCTCATGGTCTGGCGCCAGGACTATGACATGCGTATCGATCCACTCGACGAACGGGCCTGGCAGCTCCTAATAGCTATCGAACGTCAAAGCCCCTTTGCCGTTCTGAGTGATCCGGAAACCATGCCGGATATCGCCACGCTGCTGCCCCGTTGTATACAGTGCGGCTGGATCGCCGGATTTCAGCTGGCCGATCAGACATTATGAAGTGCTGTGCGCCCATCAGATCGGTGAGCTGTACGTGGTTCAGGAAAGTCGGAGTCGCCCCCCCACCCCAGTGAACTTGCTCCACGGTTCGTCCGTGATCATAGAGGCTAGCCACGATCTGAATCTCTTTGTGCAGTCGTTTGAGATAAGCATCTGCTTTTTCTGCGCTACTGATGATCTTTTTGGTGCAACCGAAGAAGTAGCAGAGTGATCGGCAGAAGGTTATGTGTACGTAAACCGATAACGAACGACGAAGTGAATTACCGTTACTGAGTGCCACTAAGCGCCGGTAGTCCAGCTCGTTGAAATCTTCAGTGAGTTCGGCGGCGGTTTGATAGGACGTATAGCGAGGCCCCGTCGCGTTATAACGCCGGGCAAGCTCGGGATCGAAAATCCGAAAGGCGGACGAAGTTTTGAGCTAGTGCTTTCTGACTCGATAATCGAACACATGGAGCGGGTACGCTTCGATGACGAATGGGTCTTCTTCGGCATGAAAAGCCCGAATTCATACCGCGAGGCTTCAATGCCGGTGCCCGCAGGCAAGCTCAGAAACATCTACCAAGCCGTAGCGAAGTCGCTGCACGTGGATGATCTGTTTCTGAAGCTACTGGTCAACCACAAGGTAACTGACGTCACGCATGGCTACGCCGGGCAGCGGTCGATTCTGTTGGACACGTTGATTGCTGAGCAGGAGCGAATTAGCGAGGCACTATTGCCAGACGTCGGCTGAGTCCCAGTGCTCGTTGAATCCGTGCAGCATTGTCGCACGAATGTCTTGACCGGCCCGTATCAAAAAGCATTGCTTCTTGCCGAACCCGTTCAAACTAGTCCCCAAGATAAGCATTGAGGTCTTGTCAATGATGTACCGGTCGTGCAACACATTTTTCTGCGTGGTCTTGATCTCGAGTGTCCGCCCCGGCTTCTGAAACGCCGCCAATGTCTGCCTTAGGCGTCCCGAGTCTTTCACGTTATGCGTTAAGTATTTTACGTTTCCAGTCAGGGAATCCAAATGTTCGATGCTCGACTCATCAAGGTAGGGGTCACAGACACGAACCAACCCGTTCATTCCGCCGAATAATTCATGCAACGTAACTACATTTTGGATTGACTTACTCGGATCAATGAAAAGTATGGGACCAGAGGCCCCATCAAGACGCTTTCGACCTGCCTCCAGTATGTGGTACCTCCACTTGTGCGCGCGCTTGCGTCGAGAAACCAAGTCCCTATTCCTCAATAGCGACGCTTCGATCGTGCGCCAGTGCGTGTTGACGCCGTGCATGTCGTGCAACCTATGAGAAATCTCCGCAGGTGTCAGATCATCTTCGAATGCGAGCACATAAAGTGTCTGCTCGCAGGCGTCGCTCATTTCACTCAGCTGAATCATTATTTAGCTGCCGAGCCCTTCTTCTTTTTAGGCACATACGTCGTCATGCCCTTTGTTTTCTGGACTACATCCTTCGAGAATTTCGCCGCAACCGCATCCCGACCAGTTTTCGTAACGTAATACGTGTCGTTAGCCCCGCTCCTGGGAGCGATCCAACCAGCCTTGACGGTCCAGTTGATATCACGGCTGAGATTTTTTGGGACAGGCTCAGAAGCGTTCTCGAATTGCCGAACTAAATCGTCACGCTTAATATCCGCCTTAGACTCGTGGTCAGCCAGGTATATGCCGATAGCGGTGATTTTGTCGGGACCTCGAACTGCCGCGCATTCGTCCAAGAATTCACGAATCGAAAGCTCGCCATGATGCGTGGGAATATGGTGTTGCGCGGTCCCGCGCGCCGCTGCGGGCGCCTGGCCTGTCACCATGACCAATACTATCTGATCGGCTAATGCCTTTGATATCTCACGGTCGATCTTTAAACCCGGTCCTTCTAGCTGGACCTTGTAGCCTTCCTCGTCTGCCATATCGAAACTCCTGAATCTATTGGTTCGACGAAGGATACACTAGTCGCGACTATTGTCAAGACATTTGTCGCGACATTTGTATACCTATGTTGACGATCTTGAGGGAAAAAGCCCCCGCCTTCACGGGCGGGGGATTTTCGCGGTTGGTTCACGGCGGTCTCATCCGTATAATCTCGCATCATGCTGACAGACATCTTTGCGTACCGTTATGCCGAAGTTCCCATGTGGGAAGCGTTCGAAGAACGTGACCGCAAATTCATCGTGCAGGCATATCGCATTATTACTGAGCAGCTCTATCCGCCGTACACCGATGGCAAGACAAACGATTGGGCTCAAGCCAAGTGGAAGTTGATAAATGACCGCCTAGGCACAGAACTAGGCCTGCATGAACTTTCCCAGCGGGTCAACGGGTACTACGCTGATTTCGCCGGTAGAAAGCGATGGACGTCATACACAAAGTCGTGGCACACGGTTTGCAAAGACTTTGTATGCGTTGACTTCCCCGCTGACGCGTCGCCCGACGAGTTCGTCAAGGAGCGATTGAGTTTCATCGAACTCGCATTCCGTCAACGCGGCGAAGATGTGCAAGCAGCGAACAACAATCTTCCGCGTCAGATCCTCGTTGCGAAAAGCCAATTTGGTCAAAATTCTAGTGGGATTACTCTGCCTGGCGACCCGGCCGCAGGTGTGAAGGCCCACAACAAAGCTTTTAACGACGAATTCCGTAGTTCGGTCAATGAGCTCAACGAGCGACTGCGCCAAGCCCGCTACGGCCTGAACTACCACAATGGCTTTATACAGATTTCGTCTGATGCCGCAGTTGAGGAGCAAATCGAAACACCATTCTGGAACCTTGTAGCAGATCCGAAGTGGCAAAATGTTGACACGGATATGAAGGAGGCGCTTGATCTGCGAGACTCAGGCGGTCGTGATCCGGCGTGGTACGCCGCCAAAGCACTGGAAAGCACGATCAAGATAATATCGAAGGAAAAAGGCTGGACGCACGGAAAGGAGGGCGGGCCTCACAACTTCATCGAGAATTTAGCTAAGGAGAAGAACGGTCGATTTATCGATGCGTGGGAAGCCACGTCGCTTAAAAACTTCTTCACCGATGTTCGACGTCCATTCGGGCACGGAGCTGGGTCCGATGAGATGCCAGAGCTGACCGGCCAGCAAACCAACTGGGCAATCGAGTTTTGCATGTCGTGGGTCAAGAGCCTTATCGAGCGGATGTAGTCAGCGCCTCGCTAATCCGCTCCTGCTCAGCAATCAACGTGTCCAAGAGAATCGACCGTTGCCCAGCGTAACCGTGTGTGACGTCTGCGAGCCTATGGTTTACCAGCATCTTTAAGAACAGGTCATCAACATGAATGCTCTTTGCTACCGCTTGATAGATGTTGCGGAACTTGCCAATTGGCACAGGCATTGATGGCACTCGGTAATCGCGCGATTGCTTAATGCCGGGGAATACCCACTCATCGTCATAGCGGGCTTCTTCGAGGTACTGAATAGCCGGTTGCGACAGGATATATTCAAATGGTCGCTTGCTCTTAGTGTGCTCGATGCGGGCAGTCTGTCGAGCCAAATCGATGTTCTCCCATCGCAAACGCGATACCTCACCAGGTCGGCCGCCAGTCAGCAGCACAACGGCTGCCAGTGACTTTGTTATCGGGTTTGCAATCGCAGCGTGAGCTTCCCAGAGTTCAGGTAACACGTTGCCAACCTGGTAGCGTTCTTCCTTGTTAAAGCCGACCAGCGCCGTCGGAGGCGTCTCCGGCAGTCCATCGAAACCCTTTCGGGCATGACGGTAAACAGCTCGCAAAGTCTGCATGGCCCTGTTCGCCATGAACGGTCCGCGTTCTTCGGATTCTTTGATATGCCGCTTTTCCATTTCGTAGCGACCTATTTCCGATGCCAGTTTCTTCAGCGACACGTCGAGCAAATCGGGCAGCACGAGCTCCATCGCCTTTCGGTATGAGCGCAACGTTTCTGTCGCCAAGTTCGGGCCACGGCGTTTCAGAAAGAACTCCCATGCGTCTCTGAGCGTAATCTCGCGCGGCTTGTCAACAACGGCGGTGAGGCCACTTTTTATCTTAGCGATTTCGAGCCGGGCCTCGTTGCGGGCGTCTTCCGCCTCGAACAACTGCACGTCGCCGATCTTCTTCCGCCTCGTCTTCTTCCTGCCCAATGAATCTTTGTAATCGGCATTGCAGTAATACGTCGCTGACATCGATCCTATGTACATATAGAAACCACGCAGTTGAGTATCACGCAATATTCTGTGTTTACCTGGCGGTTCGAACGGCTCCGATCTTGCCTGGTCGGTCTTGATGTATTTCCTCTTGGCGCCCATTTGTCGGTCCTCTTCAGTGTTTTATCACCAGCATTAGTGACTGTAGATAGCCTGAAGATAACTAGAATCTGAGGAAAAACAAATGGTTATGGCTGAATTAGTCAAAGAGAGGATATTACGAGTTATCGATTCAGTCCTTCAATTCCACCCATCACCACCATTTATCAGAAAGCCTTCTTAATCAATTGGTTGGGAAGGCTTTTTTGATTTCGCAGGTGAATGTGGTTGAGGCCGATACCACGACTTCGTTTTCTCTTCAGCACTGAAACTTCGGCGATATCCTTGTCTCATCCGCATACGCTCCACCTTTTCCGTTTAAGATAAAGCATTGCGTCGATCGGTTGAGACCGCCACCCAAAGCGGAAATTTGGCGTCCCGGATGATGTGAATAGATTGCAGGTGCTGGGAGTATATCTTGAAAACCATCAACGATTTACACCGAAACCAGACCGGAAAATCAAGCGACAAGTGGGCATCCTATCTCCCGGTTTATGACAGAATATTCTTGCCATACATGGATGACTCTCTGAAATTGCTCGAGATAGGCGTACAGAATGGTGGTTCGCTCGAGGTGTGGGCAAAGTATTTCTCCAATGCGGAAAAAATTGTCGGGTGCGATATCGACCCACGGTGCGGGAGTCTCGTCTATGACGACAATCGTATAAGTGTCGTTGTGGGTGATGTGAATGCGGAAAGCACGTTCAATGAAATCAGGGCTCGCAGCAGCACCTTTGAAATCATCATTGACGACGGGTCGCACCGGTCAGATGACATTTTCAAGGCCTTTGTAAACTACTTTCAGATTCTGCGGCCCGGCGGAATTTATGTCGTTGAGGACACGCATGCCATGTACTGGGATGATTACCAGGGCGGCATACTGAAACAAACCACCGCGCACAGCTTCTTCAAGTTGTTTGTCGATGTCATAAATTATCAACATTGGAAAGACGATCTATCAGAAAGCATTCTTAATCGATTGGTTAGGCAGGCATTTTTCGATCTTGCAAATACATGTCGTTGGGACCGAACCTAGCTGCTGTGCAGACGCGATTCGCACTGAATCCTCAACGATATAGTTGTCTCATCTGCAGACACTCCATCTTTTTCGTTTAAAATGAAGTGTTGCATTGATCACTGGAGACCGCCGTCAGGAGCGGACATTATACGGATTGTCGGTGCAGACGATGGCGAATACCCGTTAGCGCTCGTGGGCCTGTCGGGCCGTGTCTGGACTGAACGTAACTTGACAGTATCAGCCAAGTGCCTGCAGGGTAGCAGTACAACGGTTGATAGAGCCTGTCCGCATGTTAAAGGAATCGTTTTACCGGCCTTTAGGCCGCACTGGCCTCAAAGTTTCGCCGATCTGCCTGGGCACAGACAACTTCGCTAATCCGACTTCGGAAGATGAGGCTGTCAACATTATTAACTGTGCCATTGACAACGGTATCAATCTGATCGACACTGCCGACAGTTACGCTGCCGGCGAGAGCGAAAAAATAATTGGGCGGGCCCTCAAAGCCAATGGGCGACGTGACGATGTTATTTTGGCAACCAAGGTATATTACCGGGTTGGCAAAAAAGGCATCAACGACCGTGCCAACTCTCGCAGACACATCATCAAAGCTTGCGAAGATTCTCTTCGACGCCTGCAAACAGACTACATCGACATTTATCAAACCCATCGTGTCTGCATGGAAACAGAGTTAGAAGAAACTCTGGGCGCACTCACTGATCTTCAACGGCAAGGCAAAATCAGATACTGCGGCTCGACTACTTCCCCCTCCTGGAAGATTGTGCAATCGGCGTTACTGGCTGAATTCAAAAACCTCACTCTCATGGTTTCCGAGCAACTGCCCTACAACCTCCTCGACAGGAGAGTGGAAAATGAAATACTCCCCGCTTGTGAGTGGGCCGGACTGGCCGTTCTTGTTTGGTCGCCTTTGGCCATGGGCATTCTCGCCGGATGTTACAATAATGACGACCCCGAAAGTTTTAACACAGCCCGATTTCAACGTGGTGGTATCTACGCTGAACGTATCACTCCTAAGGCGGTAGATGCTGGAAAACGATTTGCGCAACTCGCGCAGCAATTTGATATTCCCGCCGCCCAACTCGCTTTGTTGTGGGTCAAAGACCAACCCCATGTAACAGCCCCTCTCGCCGGCCCAAGAACTCTGGACCAACTTAATGACCTTCTTCCGGTAATGGAAATGAGTTTGAGCGATGAAATTCGCCAAGCCTGCGACGAACTCGTCCCCCCAGGAAGCGCTGTGGCCGACTTTCTTAACTCAGCCCCCTGGTCAAAACAAAAACTGATCTAAAAGATCGTCTTATCTATAGAATTCCTTTGGATGGGGAATTTATAATCTCAGCCATCAGATTCTCGTCGTCGTATCTTGCCAGACTCAGTTGTTTCGCGTAGTCGGGCAAATCGCCATCCGCTATCCAGGCCGCACAAATTGCGCCGGCGGCACAGGCCGCCATGCAACCGTAGCCAGATAGAGCACCGGTAACAAACGCCCCGTCGACGCCGAGCGGACCAACCAGCGGCCAGTTTTCATCTGTCATCGGGTAATAGCCCCCATAATGCGACCAGCGGCTTGGAAATGACTCAATATATCGCTTCAGCGAGGGATTGAGTCGCGCTGTAGCCCGCAGAATCAGTTCGGGAAACTGCGGGTTAAAATGCGGATCGTCTGCCAATTCCTGCTGTGGTTCGCTCGATTCTCTATTAAATGCCCAACCAAGCTTCACCCAGGTTCCCTTTTCACCGCCTTCAGGCCGGCAGTGTGCGCCGCCGAGGATCGGTTTGGTCACCCAATCGAAGTTCGGATCATCGGCAAGCAAGTCTCGTTCTTCAGCGGTCCAGTCCAGTTCCTGATCGTCCAGATCGAGCGAAAACGGTAGCTGTCTGGATATTGCGCCGTACTGATCGTCAAATGCCAATTTCTGCTGAAACACATTCCTGAGCGGCAGATCGACCCCAATCATTGCTGCGATTTCTTTCGCGAAGGGCCCGGCGGCGTTAACGATCACATCGGCCTTAATTCGTTCGATGCCATCGGGTCCTTCGACTTCAAGCGCAAATCTCTGCCGCTGCTCAATACTTCTTAAATGAGCGGACAGTCGTTTGCCACCAGACTGCTTGATGCGTTGTAACATATACTGGCCCATGTGTTGGCCATCGATGTCGCCCGCCCGGCGAATATGTAACACATTGGTTACTTCAGGGCTGAAAGAAGGAAACGTCCGTCGAATCAGCTCCTGATTGGACAAGACATCAACACCGTTGGGCGCATTCGTCCAATCTGAGGAAACAGGCGGCTCGTACGATTTTGATGATGGCCTGTTTTGAATGCGAATCAGGTCAGACTCTGCATCTCCGTAGCCGACATGCAATTCGGCTATTAAATCGTCGATATCTGTTCGCCGCGTCGTCAGCACGTACCCACGCCGCGTCATTTGCATGACATCTGCTGATTCCAGTGCAATGCGTTCCATTAGATCAGTGCTGTAGTTGATAAAGTCGACCATGATCGGATGCGGCCACCAATTGCGATAATTGTCACCCGATTGTGCGCTGGTAAAGCCCATCGGTTGCCTGCTGTCGATTAGAAGCACGGATGTCTTTTCGTATTCAGTGCACAAATAGAAAGCAGTAGCAATGCCGGCAAACCCCGCACCAATCACTGCAATTTCCACGTCGCGGCCAGTTGTCATTGGCATTCCCTATTCACTATCAAACAGTACCATAACGGAAATTTACCCTGCCTCTTACATTTGACCCTCTACCGGACTTCGTCTGAGTCAGTCCCGGCCAGGCTCGCTCGGGCCGATCTGGTAAGTGCAAATTATCCGATCCTGTACGGAAGAGCTATTGCTCAATCAGGATCGAACGGTATTTGGCTGATTTGAGCGAATCTCGTTCAGCAGCGGGGCTAGGGAGCGAGCCTGATGCCGATTCCTTTCTCGCTCGCCCGCCGCAGGATTTCCGCCGCGGTTGCCACGTCCTCCAGCGCGATTCCCAGATTAAATGCCAGAATCCGCTGCTGGTTGTTCCGCCTGCGCCCCTTGCCATGCGCGATCATTTCGGCATTGTCCGCATCGATCTGTGTGACTCCGAGAAACTTGCCTTCCCTCTCCCGAGCGTCCTGAATCTGCTCGTAGTCGTCAGTAAGAACGATGTCCATGGCGGCGATACACTCGTCGGTGACGTAGGAGTCGTAGTCGATGGTGATGATTAACGCGCCGGGCTTGATCCACTCGGAGACGATGGTTGCATTGCGCTCGGTTTGGATTGGGCCGCCAGAAATCACAATATCGGCGCCTTTGACGGTGGACTTTGCACCGTTAGCTCCAATGACCTGGACCCCGTGGAACCGACCATCCATTTCTTCGATATAGGCTGCCTGACGCTCCGGGACAATATCGAAGACCTGGCAAAGCTTCAGGCTGGGCACTTCTGCGGCCAATGCCTCCAGATGCGTTCGCCCTTGCACGCCACAGCCGAGCAGGGCCAATACCTCCGAACCCTTCTTAGCCTGATATCGGGCGACCAGTGCGGAGGCCGCTGCGGTTCGTTTACCGGTGATCCATCTGGCATCGATGATAGCTACCATCTGGCCGGTTTCGTTCTCGTTGAGGATAAATAACCCCTGGATGTAGGGCAGTCCGCGTGACGGATTCGCCGGGTCACCACTCTGCCACTTGCTGCCCGCATATCCCAGCGGTGGACAACAGCTCGCCATGGCGCTGTAGAAACGGTCTTCCTGCAAATGGAAGAAGATCTTCGGCGGCATTACGGTGTCACCGGCGGCCTTGTGGCGGAAAACGTCCTCGAGTACATCGACAATGCAGGACAAATTGAGATCCAGTGAATCCAGATGAGACTGGTTCAGATAAATGATCTCGCGCATGCTCTGGGGACCATCGATCATGGCTGAACCCCCGGGAAATTTACCAGGGTGGGAGTCGTCCCCAGCTCCTCGTCGATTCTGATGTAACGGTTGTACTTCGCCGCGTGCTCGCCCCCGGCGGGAGAACCGCACTTGTAAGCGTTGCAGCCCCAGCCGACAATCAGGTCCGCCAGCGTGTCGTCCGGACTGTCGTAGGTCCGGCAGGATCCGATGGTGGCGAAGCCGTAGGCCTTGCATGTTTCCACAAACTGCCCGGTGCGTGTCACTGTACCCGCCATGTTCAGCTTGATCACGGCTGCGTTGACTGCGCCCCGCTCAGCCATCTCTTCCAGGCGGCGCAGATCACCGGCCAACAGATCATCGCCTGCCACCAGAACATGCTTTCCGTACTGTTGCATCTGCTCCACGTAGAGATCGACATGATCCTCGAAAAACGAATCCTCCATGTAGAAAAGATTGAAACGGTCCACCAGATCAGCCAGGTGGCGGGCATGCTCGGCTGGGGTTCGCTGTATGCCTTCCCGCACGTAGACGTAGACATGAGCTTCCTCGTCCCAAAGATCGGCCGCGCCCACATCCAGGCCAAGGCGAAACGAAATGTCCCGCGACTCGGCCACTTCATCGCAGGCCTGTTTGAGTACCTCCAGGCACGTGATGTCGTCGAGTCCGGGCAACCAGCAATACTCCTCATCGCGACCGCCCGAATAGGCGGGATCGGCATCCTGCAGCAGCAATCCCACGCGGTGAAACACCTCGGACACGCGTTCCATTTCCTCGTAGGTCGATTGGCAGCCAACCGGCAAAATCACGTGGTCCTGAATGTCGGGGCAACGCCCTTTCCAACCCGCGTTCCCCATGGTCGCTCCGCCGCCGATGATGTTGGGCATCTGGTGCGGAACCCCGATGACCCCATCACCGTGGATATGACGGTACAAGGGAATTCTAAGGCTTGCAGCAGCGGCCTTGGCCACCGCCATCGACGTCGCCTCGGCCGTATTACCGCCGATGTTGTCGAAACGGTCGCCGCCGTCAATTTGTAGAAAGAGATCATCGATTTCCTGCTGGGCAGCGGCGTCCATACTGATCAGGCGATCCCGTATCGTCGAATTGATCAGATCGATACTGCCCTGAACCCCGCCTTCGGGAAAATGCGTAATCTCGTATTTTCCCGAACTCCTTGGATCGGAATACGACGGTGCCGCGCATACACAGGCCGCCTCAGTGGTAACGACGACTTCAAGTGAAGGTCGTGCACAGCCGTCAAAGATGCGCCTGGCTCGGATATCTTTAATGGTCGTCGCAGCCATTGCTTGCCTATCCGCGGGTCCTGACGCGATCGGTTTCCTCGCTCATATCCGGCTCACCCAATTGCCCCTCAGCGTGCGCCACCACGGTGGCAACTGTGGCGTCGCCGGTGACATTGGTGATCGTCCGTAGCATATCCAGAACCCGGTCCACGCCCAGGATCAGGGCTATTCCGGCACTAGGTACGCCGACCGATTCCAGAATAATAACCAGCATAATAATGCCGGCGCCAGGAACCGCCGGTGTGCCAATCGACGCCATGACGGCGGTAAGAACGATAGTCAACTGAGCGCCAAAACCCAGATCAATTCCCAGGCTTTGGGCGATGAAAACGGTGGCCACCGCCTGAAACAGGGCAGTTCCATCCATGTTGACGGTGGCCCCCAGTGGCAGCACGAAGGCAGACACCTCTTCTGATACGCCAAGTTTTTGCTCGACCCGTTTCATCGTGACCGGCAAAGTCGCGCCACTGGAACTGGTCGAGAACGCGACCAGTTGCGCCGGCGCGATTCCCTGTAAAAACGTTTTGAACCCGAGGGGCGTCCAGATTTTCAGCAAAATTCCGTAGATGACAGCGGTATGGAAAATCAGGCCACCGATGACCGCTATCATATAAAAACCCAATGCGCCAAGGAGTTGTGTGATTTGCGTGGGATCGTCACCCGCAACAGATGTGATGGTTCCCGCAAGCAACGCAAATACACCTAGCGGGGCTATCTTCATGATCAGTTCTACCAGCCGAATTACAACGTGGTTCAGACTGTCAAAGACATCGATCAGCGGTTTCGCCTTGTCGGGGGGCAACTGAATCAGACCAATACCAAAAAACAAGGCGATGATGACGACCTGCAGCATGTTGCGATTATTGGCTGCGGCAGCGAAAAAGTTCTCCGGGATGAGGTTGGCAAGCATAGCCAGGGGTCCGCGCTCGCGCACGGTCATGGCCGAGGCGTCGCGGTGCTCTATAACGACCGAATAGGTTTTTTGTAGCTCCAGTCGCATTTGCTCCGGTACCTGATCACCGGGCCGTATCAAATGCACTGCACCCAAGCCGATTATGGCTGCTATGGCTGTCGTCGCGATATATATCGCAATGGTCCTGCCACCGATCCGTGAAAGTTTCCCGATGTCGCCAAGAGAGGCGACTCCCGTCACCAGGGAACCGAGAATCAATGGAACGCCAATCAGCTTCAGAGCGTTTATGAAAATCGTGCCGAACGGGGTAATCCAGTCAGCCGTGAAATAACCCCAGCCGCTAGCGGCTGCAATCACTCCATAGATGATCCCCAGCACCAGGCCGATGATGATTTGCCAGTGCAACCTGTTGTACCAGGCCATCGGTCCTCGCCCCCCTGAATTTAGCAAACGGGGCCAAAGTAGCAAATAACTGACCTGTGCGATATGGCCAGCACCACTGGGCGGGAAAAACAAAGTGGGAAAAACAAAGTGGGAAAAACAAAGTGGGAAAAACAAAGGACATCCACCCAAAAGGAAAATAAAGGACATCCACAGACTTTCTGCATCGATGATGCAAAAAGACCGTTATTTTTGTCCTAGATTGTGGATGTCCTGGCTTTTTACTGGCTTTTTAGTGCTGAGGTAATTGCCAAGATAATGGTGCCGGCGCCGATTCGTGAGACCGTTTCGTGTTACAAACGGCCGCCATTTAGGCTATAGATGTACGGTCGGATTGAAAGCCGGCCACCCCCTGTTTGCGGGAGACGGATCAATGAAGCTACGTTACAAAGTCGCGGGAGGTATCCTGATTGTCCTGGCGGTCGCGATATCGTCACTGGCCCTTGTTCTGAGCCACAACTCCGCCTGCGGACCGGCGCCGGCGGTCTCCGATGACACGGAGCTGATGAAAGCCATTGTCTATCGTTGCTATGGTTCACCCGATGTGCTCGAGTTTGAAGACGTCCAAAAACCGACGCCTGCGGACGATGAGGTTCTGGTAAAGATCCACGCAGCTGCCGTCAATCCACTTGACTGGCACTTCATGAGAGGCTCCCCATACATCATGCGGCTAATGTCCGGTCTGGGCGCACCAAATAACACGAGCATGGGAGTCGACTTTGCGGGGACGGTCGAGGCAGTCGGCAGAAACGTCAAGCGGTTTAAGCCGGGAGATGAGGTATTTGGCGGCAGTAGCGGAGCTTTCGCCGAGTATGTAATTGTTCGTGAGGACCGGGCACTGGTTCTGAAACCGGCCAACATGACATTTGCGCAGTCGGCTACAGTAGCTATAGCGGGGATTACCGCACTTCAGGCTCTTCGTGACAAGGGAAGAATAAAGCCGGGTCAGAGAGTCTTGATTAACGGCGCGTCGGGCGGCGTGGGGACGTTCGCGGTGCAGATCGCCAAGTCATTCGGTGCCGAGGTGACCGGCGTATGCAGCACACGGAATGTGGAAATGGTTCGCTCGATCGGCGCCGATCATGTCATCGATTACACCCGGGAGGACTACACCAAAAGTGGGCAACGTTACGACCTGATCATCGATAATGTTGGCAATCACTCGCTGTTAGCGAACAGGCGGGTTCTTGATCCCGACGGCATTTTCGTCATCGTCGGAGGACCAAAAGGTAATTGGCTAACGCCTTTTTTGAGTCCGATCAAGGCGCTTATGGTGTCACCGTTCGTGGGCCAGGAATTCGTCATGATTCTGGCGCAACTTCGCCAGGATGACCTAGCCATCCTGGCTGACCTCATGCAGGCCGGCAAAGTGACGCCAGTCATCGACCGACGTTACCGATTGAGTGAGGTTCCGGCGGCGATCCGGTATTCGGAAGAAGGACACGCTCGAGGAAAAATAGTAATCGATTTGGAATAGAACCGCGCCGAACAGCGGTCGCCATCCATCGACGCAGCGCTTTTTGCTCCAGGCATCTGTTGCGCATAAGCTGTTTCGAAATCATGCCAGGAGGACGCTAGAATGGGACCCGTGGTCAAGACTCTTTTCGCAACACTCATCATCTTATCTGCCACCATATCTGGTGCCAATGCGCAGGACAGGACGGCTCTGGTAGGGGGTCGCCTGATCGATGGCTATGGTCATGCGCCGATCCAGAACAGCGTTATCCTGATTGAAGATGATACGATCGTAAAGGTTGGGACGGTAGACACGCTGCCAGTGCCTGATGGCTATAAAATCATCTCGACAGACGGCATGGATGTTTTGCCGGGCTTGTGGGAAAGCCACGCGCATCTCATGCTTAGCGGCCATGCCGACTATCCTCACTGGCAGGCAACTTATCTTGATCGGTTGGCAGATGAAATCATGCCCGCTACGGCAAGCCATCTTTTATTGGCCGGCGTGACATCGGCCCGTGACCTGGGGGCGCCACTCGAGCCGTCAAAATCAGTCAAGGAGCGGATCGATCGCGGTGAAATACCGGGGCCGCGCCTTTTTATGTCTGGACCGTTCCTGCAGGCAGAAGTTGAGGACTGGCAAGACGCGTATCGCTGGTCGGTGCGCTCCGTGGCGGATGCGCGGGCAAAAGTTGCGAAGCTGGATGATGCCGGCATGGTCATCGTGAAGTTGATCGATCAGGACAAACTCCCGCGAAAGGTCGCCAAGGCAATTGTCGATGAAGCCCATGCTCGCGGAATGAAGGTTGTCGGGCATGCTCACCGCCCGAATGAAATCCGTGTCGGCTTGGAGATCGGCATCGATAATTTCGAACACACGGGGTTGACTACAGCGCCTGAATATCCGCCTGATATCATGGCGGCCCTGAAAGAGCGTACAGCCACGGGCCGTATCGCCGGGGGACCTCTCTACTGGACGCCGACGGTCGAAGGCCTGTGGAATTTCGACCGCACGGTCGCGAACCCGGAAAAACTTGATGATGATTGTTGGGAGCGCGGCCTCAAGGAAGATACGATCGCCGATATTCGCGCATCCATCGCCAATCCGGGACAGCTCGGCTATACACGCCTGACGCCGTTGCGCAAACCAACACTGAAAAGAAAAATTGCCCAGCTACGCGAAGCAGGGGTGGTGTTCCTGGTGGGTACCGACAGCGGTATCCCAATGAAATTTCACTGTCAGTCTACGTGGAATGAGATGGATGTTCTGGTCCGCGTCATGGGCATGCCGGTCATGGATGTGATCCGCGCGGCGGTTTACTGGCCTGCCGTTATGATGGGCGTTGAAGATGAACTGGGTACCGTATCTGCGGGCAAGAAAGCTGACATCATTGCTGTGCGTGGAGACGTGTTGGAATATATCAATCTGCTCCAGCATGTGGAATTCGTGATGAAGGGCGGGGTGGTTTACAAACAGGACGGCAAGCCGGTTGAGGAAAACCTGAATTGAGCATCTGGTCACAGGCCCAAGACATGGCCGCGCAAACGCCTGACGAGCGAAATCGTTATGTCGATTTTCTTCGCGCCGTGTCGATCCTGGCGGTCATCACTGGCCATTGGTTGATCGTTGCTCTGTATTACCAGGACGGTACGCTGACCCCGGGTACTCTCCTGACGATTCAACCGGAAACGCAGTGGCTGACCTGGTTGTTCCAGGTAATGCCGATATTTTTCATCGTCGGTGGTTACGCCAATGCCGTCTCGCTGGAAAGTGCGCGCCGGCGTGGGGTCGGTTATGCAGGCTGGCTGGCTGCGCGTCTGAATCGACTGGTTACCCCGCTGCTTGCCTTGTTGCTGGGCTGGGCAATATTCGCCGTACTCTTGTATTTCTGGGACGTCAGTGGTGGTGTCATTGCCCTGGCGTCGCGAGCCGCGCTGATACCGATTTGGTTTCTGGCCATCTACATCATGGTTGTCGTGCTCGCTCCGGCAACATACAAAGCGTGGCGGCGGTGGGGTTTCGCGTCGTTCTGGGTTTTCGCGGCTGGCGGGGCGCTGGTCGATATCGCTTTTTTTGCGGCGGACCTTCGTTGGGCGGGCTGGAGTAACTATTTCTGGATCTGGCTCTCTGTGCACCATCTGGGCTACGCATGGCGGGACGGCCGTATGGGAAGTCCGGCGCGGCTCATGTCTTACTCGGCGCTGGGCTTGCTGGCGCTCGTGTTGCTGGTTTTTGCGGGGCCATATCCTCTCGCCATGGTGGGATCGCCGGATGAAGGGCTGAGCAACACGGCCCCGCCGAAAATTACTTTGCTGGCGCTGGCTGTTTTTCAGTTTGGTTTGCTGTTGGCTGTCGAAAAACCGATGCGGCGCATGTTATCCGGTCTGCGTGTCTGGGCAGCGACGGTTTTGATCAACAGCATGATCATGACGATCTATCTCTGGCATCTGACGGTTATGGTGATCATTGTTTCGCTGGCCTACCTGGCCGGAGGCCTGGGATTGGGATTCGAACCCGGGAGTTCCGAGTGGTGGCTTACCCGTCCGCTCTGGGTAGCCGTTCTTTATGCGGTGTTATTGCCGGTGGCCTTGCTGATGGCGCCATTGGAGAGGCGTGCGCGCCCGCCCGATGCTGCTGTCCCGGCTGCGGCGAGGCAGGTCGGTGGTGCGGTACTTATATGCCTGGGCGTCGCGCTGCTTGCTCTTTTCGGGTTCGGCAATGCTCCGTTGCCGGGGCTTGATATCGCTGCGTTCCTAATGGTTGTTGCGGGTGCTTCGATCAGTGGTTTGTTGCCGGGGTTCAAGTGAAATCAAAATGATCGGGACGTCTTGGGCATCTTCGTAAACCGGCTACAAGATCGGGTCTATCGGGAGCAGCTTCAAAAGTCTCAGCTTGAATCGCGTGCCGCGACTAACTTCTTTGTCCGGATTAAAACTGGCCGTCGTTCTCCAGCTGTTCTCCGGCCTGATGTCTCTTTCGATACTTTTCGTCAGCTGCTCACCTAATTGTAGATTGTCGACCAGCACGCCAACTTCGGTGTTCAAATTTGCGGAACGCGGATCGAGATTGAAAGTACCGATAAACACCTTGCTATCGTCGATCACCATACTCTTGGCATGCAGCGCGAAAATGGGGTTCTTGTGCGCCAGTTGCGGATAGCGCTCGATCAATTCAACCTGGATTTGCGGGTGGGGTTTGTACTCGTATAACTCGATTCCTGCATCGAGCAATTTGTTTCTTTGCTTATGGTAGCCGCTGAAGGCTTCCAGGTTGTCGGTAGACGCCAGCGAGTTCGTAGAAATACGAATTCTTACGCCGCGCTCATGCAGGTCAGCAAATAACTCGATGCCATCTTTAGGCAGGATCAGGTACGGGGATTGAATCAGTATTGAATGTCTTGCGTCTTTTATCGCGGCAATCAGCGCCTGCGTTGACGTACCGCCACCCGCCAAGCCGGATTCTCCGGTATTTTTTCCCGGTTTGTCGCTGATGAATCTGGCCTCTTCCCAAACCATCGCCTGCAACATTTTGGGGAAATATCTTGGCATCTCTTCAATCGCGGTTCGTATCGCAGGTTCAAAATTCCGCGGATCGCTGGCATATGCATGAAGTTCCTCGTACCAGAGATGCGCTTCCTCTGCAGATGGCAGGGCGTCCCGGTCTCCCAGTAGCTGTGCAACCGGCACCGCCAGGGAACTTTCCCAGAATTCATTGAAGTTGGCGCTCATATCCTGAACAGCGGGTCCCAGGAGCAAGATATCCCGATCACGAAAGTTGTACTCCTGATCGAAATCAAAATATTCGTCAGCCATGTTGCGGCCGCCGGTAATGCCAGCCAGGCCGTCAAATATCGCAGTCTTGTCATGCATGCGTTGGTTGGTTTCACGGAAATCAACGACTAAATTTGCGATGCGGCGGAAAAAGGAGATCCCGACCGTGTACTTCGGGTTGTAAATTCGAATGTGGACCTGCGGGTGAGCAGCAAGCAGCAGCAGTGTTTTGTCTTCAGCATCAATCAGAAAATCGTCGACCAGGACCCGTACCGTTACTCCGCGTTCAGCCGCTCGCAACAGCATTTCAGCCGCAAGTGTCCCGATATTGTCAGTGCTCCATATGAAGTACTGAATGTCGATCGTTTTTTCGGCATGCTGCGCCAGCCACGCACGGCCCATTAATGCTTCCTCGCCCTTTTCGAGTATATAAATACCCGTCTTTTCCCTCATCAGCTCG
This sequence comes from Pseudomonadota bacterium, assembly GCA_022572885.1. Taxonomy (NCBI): domain Bacteria; kingdom Pseudomonadati; phylum Pseudomonadota; species Pseudomonadota bacterium. The sequence goes on from JACZVC010000019.1 coordinate 23,292, forward strand.
GTGCATGCTTCGCAGTTGACATCGACCCAGTCCCTTAACGGCTGACTTGAAACATTTACCGGGAAAAGCAACAGCAACGAGAAGCTCGCCACGCAGGCGCGAAGGTGCTGCAGAATGTAGAAAGCGGGTAACTTCATGGTAATGCGAGAGCTCCTTTTCGGTCAGGTCCGATATTACTGCAGTACGACCACCCGGTCGTGTGAAACCGAGTGTCGACATCGGTTGGTAACAGGTCTGACGCCAGCCCGCCAACAGGCAAAGTCCACGCCGTCTGCTATATTGAACAAATAAGCCGAAAAAAGAAAACTGCAATTAAATGCTCGGGCATCCTGTTTTGAGGGGGAGATAAATGTCAGCAAGTGAAAAAATCTTCGCCGCGGTTACGGCAGACAATCGGGGCGGATTTCAGGCGCTGATAGCTAAAGACCCATCCCTTGTCCAGGTCAGGAACGAACAGGGCTTGTCCTTGCTGATGTGGATGCTTTATCAGCAAAGGGCCAACTGGCTGGACGAGATCAGACCGCTGCTCGGGGAACTCGATTTTTTCGAAGCGGCAGCCATCGGCGATGTGGTACGGATAAAAAACCTGCTCGACGAGCAACCCGACCCGGTAAACACGGTTGCGCCGGATGGGTTTCAGGCTCTGGGGCTGGCCTCCTTTTTTGCTCAACCGGCAGTCGTCGCAGTACTGATTGCGGCGGGCGCCGATGTCAATTACCAGGCGCCGGGTAACCGGCTTGCCGCACTGCATGGTGCCGTGGCCGGCAAATGCGCAGCCAGCGCCAGGCATCTGCTGGCCGCTGGCGCCAACATCGATGCCCAACAGCAGGGTGGCTATACCGCCTTGATGGCCGCTGCGGCAAATGGCTTGATCGAAATACTCAAGCTGTTGCTCGAGCACGACGCCGACCCCGCGATCACCGACGACCAGGGCAATACCGCCCGCGACCAGGCTTTGCAAAAAGGTCAGCATGGAATGGCGGATTTGCTGCCGGTCTGAAATGTTCGAAAACCGTCATTTTCTTTTTTCAGTTCATCGCTTCGCCGCTGATGTTGTTGGCATCGGTACGACAGGACGTGCATGGTGATCGACAGTGCGTTTTCCTCTACCCACATTCGCCCGAGCCTTTGCGACCAGTGGTTTTGTCACTGCGCCAACTCACACCAAAGCCTCGCCGGACTCAAGTAAGGTAACATCCAGGATCATGCCGCCGGCAACGGAACTTGAAAACCGGGAATCGAACAGAAACCAGACTACCCATGACGATTACTGAAAAAAGCCTGAGAAACCCCGCTGCGATCGCCGTGGTCGTCGCCTTGATCGCGTTGTTTGGTGCGTTGGCAATTTACAAGCTACCGATCCAGTTACTGCCCGAAATTTCGCAACCACGAATAACGGTTTTCAATAACTGGCGTCAGGCGGCGCCTGCGGAGGTCGAGGCCAATATCGTAGAGCCGCAGGAGAGAATCCTCAGGTTTATCCCGGGCGTGACGGAAATTACCAGCAATGTCCGTCGCGGCTCCGGTCGTATCACGCTGACTTTCGATATCGACACCGATATGCAGGACGCGCTGATCCGGGTTATAAACGCGGTGAACCAGGCGCCCCCGTTACCGGTCGATGCCGGCGAGCCGTTTGTCTTTGGTGGGGCCGGTTTCAACTTACCGACGGTCGCTTCGCTGCTGATACGCCCGTTGCCGAGTAACCCAAATCAGGAAATGGCCAGCTACCAGAAACTGATCGAGGAGACGGTGCAGCCAAGACTGACCCGTATCCCGGGCGTTTCACAGGTCCACCTTAGAAGCCAGCGGGACAGGCAGATTCACATCAAGTTCGATCCATACAAGGCTGCGGCGCTCGGTATTCGCGTCGAAGATATCGCCGCGGCGATCGGACAGGCGGTTGACGTATCAGGCGGTTTCGCCGATGTGGGGCGTCGCCAGTACACAGTCCGTGTCGTCGGACAGCAACAAATTGATGAAATGGACGAGTTGATTATTGGCTGGAGCGGTAATCGCCCGTTGTATCTGCGTGAAGTCGCGGAGATCGAAGTTGATCTTGCGCCGGAGCAAGGGTTCACCTTGCGCAACGGCTATCCATCGTATTACATCCAGATTCAGCGAGAAAACGCTTCCAATACGGTTGATATTCTCGACCGGATCAACCTTGCGCTTGACGAACTCAACGCCGGTCCGTTACTGGAAGCCGGGCTGACCATGGATCTGAGTTTCGATTCCTCGGTCTACATTCGTCGCGCCATCTCGCTGGTGCGGACAAACCTGGGTCTTGGTGTGTTGCTGGCGCTCGGTGTTTTATGGTTTTTCCTGCGCAGTGTGCGCATGACGCTGCTGATTGCGATGGCGATTCCCGTGTCGCTGATGGGTGCATTTGTCGCGCTGGATATTTTTGGTCTCACCCTCAATGTAATTTCGCTGGCCGGCCTGGCATTTGCCGTCGGCTTGGTGCTGGATGCGGCGATTATCGTACAGGAGAATATCGTTCGTTACCGTCAGAGCGGCGAACAGGGCGATTATGCGGTTTTGCATGGCGCATCCCAGGTTTCCGGCGCATTATTTGCCTCGACGCTGACCAGTGTCGCGATTTTTCTGCCGATCCTGTTCATGAAGGGCATGGAAGGCCAGTTGTTTGCCGATCTGGCCCTGACCTTGTCGGTCGCGGTGCTCGCTTCGTGGGCCGTGGCCATGACCGTCTTGCCGGCAGCCAGTTCGCGCTGGCTGAGCAAGGAAGAAAGAAAGGATCCGATGTCCCATTGGTGGGATCGCGTCACCGGTCTGATGATGAGATTGACCGATACCCGGTTTCAACGCAGCGCGTGGATCGGCGGACTGCTGGTCTCGGCGGTTGCGATTACTGTACTGCTGATGCCGAAAGCGGATTTCCTGCCATCGGCAAAGGCCGATGCAGTGCAGACCTTTTTCAGTTTGCCAGCCGGCAGCACCGTGAAAATGCTGGAAACGGAAATTGCCAGCGAGATCGTGCGGCGCCTGAAGCCATACATGGATCACGAGCAAAAGCCCTATATCAACGGATACAACCTGTCGATGTACGGCTCGTACAGTATGCTCTACCTGTATCCGGAAGAGCCGGATGAAGTTGACGATTTTCTCGCCCTGCTTAGAGATGAGTTGTTGGTTGGTCTGCCGGATACACAAGCGTTCCCAACCCGTGCCTCGCTGCTCAGTTTTGGCTTCAGTGGCGGGCGCGCGATCAACGTGGATCTGCAGGGGCCGGATATCGGCGCACTGATGGCTGGCGCCAGGGTCGGCATGCAGGCAATCGACGAATTCCTTCCCGGCGCAGTGGCTCGTCCCGTGCCGGGACTGTCGATTTCGGAGCCGGAGCTTCAGATCGACCCAAACGAACGTCAGATTGCCCAGTCCGGGCTCAGCCAACGCAGCTTCGCCAGCGCCGTGCGGGCGATGACCGGTGGTCTTTTTGTCGGCGAATATTTCGATGGCAACGATCGCATGGACATGATTCTCAAGTCGGGTGAGTGGTCTTCGCCGGAAGCGTTGGCGGCCATGCCAATCAGTACGCCATTGTCTGGCGTGCAGACCATCGGCAGCCTGGCGACGATTACCCGTACGGTGGGACCGAGCCAGTTGCAACGGGTGGACGGGCAACGGACCGTCAGTTTGCAGGTCATACCGCCGGAGAACATGACTGTCGAAGAGGCGCTGGCCATACTGCGTTCAGATGTCGGGCCGAAAATTCAGCAGGCTTTGCCCACTGACGCCAGCATTAGCTACCGGGGCAGTGCGGACCGGCTGGAAGGCGCGTTAAAGGAAATGAGGAACAATTTCCTGCTCGCGATCCTGATTCTGTTCATGATCATGGCGGCGATTTTCCGTTCGCTGCGTGACGGTTTCCTGGTGCTGCTGGTCATGCCACTGGCGTTGGCCGGCGGGGTGCTTGGCCTGCGCCTGCTCAATATTGTGACATACCAGTCCATGGATTTACTGACCATGATTGGCTTTATTATTTTGCTGGGTCTGGTGGTGAACAACGCCATTCTTTTGGTCAGCCAGACCCGCCATGCAGAGAAAAGCAAAGGCTATGACCGCCGCTCTGCCGTCGCCGAGGCAATCAGGGTTCGTGCCCGGCCTGTTTATATGAGCACGCTGACCAGTATTTTTGGTATGTTGCCACTGGTCGTGATTCCAGGCGTCGGCTCGGATGTATACCGCGGACTGGCCGCGGTCATTGTTGGCGGTATGATGGTCAGCGCGTCTTTCACGCTGGTCTTGCTGCCCAGCCTGTTACGCCTCGGGGAGGAGCGGCGGACAACCATCGTCGGCACCGGCAGCCCGGGTCAGGTCGCTGCCAGCCGGGAGACAGGCTGAGGATTTTACTGGGATGAACATGATGAGTAATTCAAACATGATCTCCTTGCTTGCGGTCTTGATGAGCCTGGCGGGCAGCCCGCTCTATGCCCAGGGGCAGCAGATGCCGCCAAAACCCGTATCGGTGGCTGGCGTCACCAGCACTCAGATCAGGCAGACGGTGCCGATAGCAGGGACCATCTATAGCCGCAACGATGTACAGATCACTGCCGCAATCAGCGGGCCATTGGTCTTTGTCGCAGAGCCGGGTACTTATGCCAAAGCCGGCGACGTCGTTGCTCGTATCGACGACACTGACCTTCGCTTGCAGAAACTGGAACAGAAAGCGCTGGCGCACAGGGCGAAAATCAGCCTGCGGTTTCTGAACAGTCAGCTCGAGCGTCAGCGCAGGCTGGCCCAAACGCTGGCGACATCGATCAACCAGCTCGAACAGACCGAGTCGGACCGGGATGTTGCGGAGAGCGACTTGTCGATTGCTGCCTTGCGACTCGAGCGAATCCAGGAACAACTCGACAGGGCGGTAATTCGTGCGCCATTCAGTGGTGTCATTACCGATCGCCTGCGGCGTGAGGGTGAATATGTATCGCCCGGAAATGTGCTGGCGAGGCTGACCGACACGGAAAACCTCGAAGTCAGGGTGGAAGTCCCAGTCAATTACGCTGGCCGCGTGAATCGTGGCGACAGCCTGAAGATGTTTGGTTTCGAGTCCGAGTTTTCAGGAAATATTCGTTCGGTTATCCCATCGACGGATGTACGTTCGCAAACCTTTGAGATACGGGTGGAGCTTCCCGAGGATGCCGGGCGTGAATGGTCCATCGGCCAGCTGATCAGCGTAGCGGTGCCGATGCGCAGTATGGAAGAAACACTGGTTGTTCCTCGCGATGCATTGGTACTCCGGCGCGAAGGAACCTATGTTTATCGCATCGACGAAGACAACACGGCGCATCGGATCACGGTCGAAATCGGCGACGGTGATGGTGCGATGGTCGCGGTAAGCGGTGATTTGATGCCCGGCGACCGGGTTGCTATACGCGGTGCCGAGACTTTGCAGGAAGGTTCTATAGTCAACATCGTCAATCAAGGTCAGGGAGCCGGTTCCACCGCCAACCCTGGTGGAGGGTAATAATTTTCGCTCTGGACATTCATAATTTGTCATTATTTGTGCCCACGCTGTCACTGTTTCGCCATGGTGGCGTTTTTTTTGTCCCTTGTAATTGGATCCATGACGCAATATCGCGTGACGACAAGGGGAAGACAGATGAAAAAGGCAAACATGATGGCAATTCTGGCAGCGGCATCGGTATTTTTTACGACCGCTGAGCTTAGGGCGGACGATGCGAAACACGCGTCTGAGGGCAAGGGATTCGGAACCGGCGCCGTGGTCGGTGTCCTGGTCGGCGGACCGGTGGGCGCGGCAATCGGCGCAGGCGTCGGCGCCTGGCTGGGAAATCGCATCGCGGTCGCCAAACGCGTGGACCCGCTGGAACAGGAATTGGAGATCGCAAATTCCGCCGCTAACGGTCTCAAACAGGAACTCACAATAATCCGCGATGAGCTACGCCAGCAAGAAAGTCTGAGCGCGGAACTGCAGCACCGGCAGTCGCGGCTTGCGGGCCTGAGCCTGCAGGTGCTGTTCAAAACCGGTAACGCAGATATAGATGCCGCTACTGGTGAGCGCATGGCCGAACTCGCGGAGATCATGACCACACAGCCCGGGTTTACGCTCGAAATAGACGGTTACGCAGACGAACGCGGTGACGAGTCGTTCAACCTCGAACTGTCACGCAAGCGTGCCGATACGATTGTCGCGGCCTTGATCGCGTATGGCGTGCCAGCGGAAAGACTGCAGGTCCACGCGCACGGCGAGGTCACCGGCAGTACGGAAGGCGACCTGGATGCTTACGCACTGGAACGGCGTGTGACCATGCGTCTGGTCGAGTCCAAAGCGGGCAGGGTGGCAAGCAACTGATCCCGGGCTTGACGCAAAAATGTGGGGAGGCGGGGGCCGAATCGATGGGTTTGGCCCCCTTTTTTGTTGCGTGCCCGCTAATGAATTGCGACACTGACCGCCGTTTTTCCCGATAGTAGCGCTCCGGATCATCGGCTATGAGCATCAATTTTCGCAGTGACAATGAAGCGCCAGCCGCGCCTGAAATTCTGGATGCGATCGCAGCGGTCAACCACGGCTTCGTGCATTCTTACGGCGAGGACCAACTAACCGCCGATCTTGAACAGAAATTCTCTGACGTATTTGCCACCGATGTGCAAGTTTGGCCGCTGGCAACCGGCACGGCCGCGAATTCCTTGGCGATGGCGCAGATTTGTGAGCCCATCGGTTCAATTTATTGTCACGCACACGCTCACTTGAATACCGACGAATGTGGCGCACCGGAATTTTTTACCGGCGGAGCGAAACTGGTCGGTCTCAAGGGCGATCATGGCAAAATCCAGGCAGGAGATCTGGCTTCTGCGCTGGATGAGACCGGTTATCTGGACGATCACGAAGTCCTGCCATCGGGTCTCTCCCTCAGTCAGGCTACCGAGTTCGGAACGGTTTATACGCCCGACGAAGTGAAATCCTTGTGCGAGGTCGCCCGCGCCCGCAATCTCAAAGTACACATGGATGGCGCTCGTTTTGCCAACGCGGTTCAGTCGCTGGGCGTGGCACCCGCCGATCTGACCTGGAAGGCCGGTGTCGACCTGATGAGCTTCGGCGCGACAAAAAACGGTGCGCTGATGGCGGAGGCCCTGCTGGTGTTCGATCCTGCGCTGGCCGTGCAACTCGGACGCAAGCGCAAGAGAGCCGGACACCTGCTGAGCAAGATGCGCTATGTCTCGGCCCAACTGGATGCTTGTTTGAGCGATGGCCGCTGGCTGGGATGGGCGGCCAATGCCAATCAGCAGGCCACGAGATTATCCGCGGGTCTGACCGGGCTGCCAGGCATCGATTTGCTGCACCCTGTGCAGGCGAACGAGGTTTTCGTCCGCATGGATGAAAAAATATCAGGTGGTCTCTACGAGGCCGATTTTCAGTTTCATCTTTGGCCAGGGACCCAGGATATTTACCGCTTGGTCTGTGCCTGGTGTACCAAGGACGAAGAGGTTGATGCCTTGCTGAGCAAGGCGTCCCAACTGGCTGCCGATAGCTGAATGACTGTCATTTTTTCCATAGCAGCCAAAAAGTGTCGGGTCCGGCTTTGGTTTTCTGCCTGCCTTTGCCTGGTTGCCGCCAGTACGGCATCTGCCGATGCACCCAGGAACCTGATTTTGATGATACCGGACGGGTTGGGCCCCGCAGCCGTTACGCTTGCGAGATCGTACTGGGGCGAGTTGGTCATGGACCAGATTTTGGTCGGCAGCGCGAGCGTCTCCTCGACCGATTATCGCATTCCTGACTCCGGCGCGGCAGCCACGGCGATTGCCACTGGCGTCAATACGCTTAATCGCGCCATCGCGGTTGATGGCGAAGGACAGCCGTTGCTGACGCTGATCGAATCGGCGGAAAAAAATGGCATGCGGACCGGCCTCGTGGTCAGCAGCCCGATTCAGCATGCGACGCCGGCCGCGTTTACCGCGCACGTAGATCATCGTGACAAGTACCGGCAGATTGCATCGCAACAACTGGAATTGGGTGTCGATCTGTTACTCGGCGGCGGCGCGAGATATCTTGCGGCCGGGCCGGTGACCGATGAGGACATTGCAGACAATGACCTGGCGACCGCGATGCCGTTGCCCGAGCAGCCGGATATGCTGTGGTATCCCGATCTGTACCGGAAAGCGAAGGCAGCAGGCTACCAGCTCATTACGACTCGAGCGGAACTTGCGCAGGCAAAGTTGCCGGTACTCGGCGTCTTTGCGAGCAACTGGCTGACCCCGACGCTCGACCGGCTTCATGGTGATGCGACCGATCAGCCGGACCTGGCGGAAATGACGCGCTTTGCGCTGGACCGGCTGGCTGATGCCGATCAAGGATTCGTCTTACTCATCGAAGGCAGCTCGATCGATAGTGCGGGACACTATTATGATCCAGGCTGGCTGGTTCACGATATCCGTGAGTTTGACCGGGCGCTGTCGGTCGCGCTGAATTTTGCCAGGCAACGAGAGGATACGCTGCTGGTCGCATTGGCCGATCATGAAACCGGTGGTCTGACTCTGGGCCGCATGCTTCGTGACGAGCAGATCGGGGAGAAAAATTACTCGCGTGATTGGGATCTCGATATTTTAAGACAACAGAAGGCAACGGTCATGGCTATGCTGACCCTGATCAAAAATGGCGGCGACCCGGTCGCCGTGTTTGTCGAGAAAACCGGAATCGAGACCATTTACCCGAATCAGAAAAAAAGTCTGCTGGCGATTCCCGCTATGGATCTCGAAGACGAGGATATCGAGGAAGACGCGATGCGGGTGATCGGCGCGATACTTAGCAGCCATGTCAAAGTAGACTGGAGCACACGCTTCCATACGGCTGTCGATATAGGGGTCTATGCTTTTGGGCCCGGAGCGGAGCGCTTTGCTGGTTACCATCCGAACTGGCAGATCGGTCGCATGCTTGCCGAACTCATGGATCTGCCGGTAGCTGGCACGAACTCCAAGCGTGAGTAATTTGCCATGGATCAAGGCGTCAAATTGTCAAAATTGCTCGAATAATATCGGTAATTAATATCTGGAGAAAAAAATGCAGGGATTTCCTCACCGTTACCCGGTCAGTGCAAGTGCAAAGAAGGACGGACTGGTTTTGCTTGATTCACCCGGGGCGGCGCAACTCGCTTCGGCGCCGCCGATCGAGTTCGATGGTCCGGGCGACCAATGGTCCCCCGAATCGTTACTCACCGCGTCGGTGGCCGATTGTGTAATCCTGACCTTCAGGGCCATCGCAAGAGCCTCGAAGCTGGAATGGAACGAAATCGAAATGCAAGTCGACGGAACGCTCGATCGGGTCGATCGGGTTACCCGGTTTACTCATTTTGATATCCAGGCACGTCTGCGTATTCCAGCAGGGACAGATGCCGACAAGGCGAAGCTATTGCTGGAAAAAGCCGAGAAAAACTGCCTGGTCAGCAACTCCCTGAATGCGGAAAAGTCCATGGCGGTTAGCGTGGAAATCGGCTGACGCCACTCGAGCCGCGATGATTGTGGCAACATGGATTTTGCCGTGGCTCAATCTTAGGCCCGGGGGCGTCCGCCATTTCGTGATAATTCCAACTGAATGAATTCACAATCTTTTCACGGGCCCGCACCGTACAGCGCTGAAGGATTTTCTGATTTATGCACTGGCAACCGGGCTGATTGGCTACGGATTTTTGTACCCGCACGCCTGTTCCTTCAAATGGCGGCCCGCCGTTTTGCTGCAAAAGCTGGGCGTTGCCGCTCCTCCTTTGGTTGTGGCGCCTTATTTTGTGATAGCTGGCTATCTCGAGCGAAACGCAAAGTTGATGAACAGACATAGGTCGCGTGGCAACAGCTAGGTTATCGACTGAAAACACCGGTATTACTGGTCGCGGGGCGTCACCCTGGCGCGCAGGGTCTTGGTTTTTCCACGTCGTGTTTTGTCGTCCACACGTTTTTTTCTCGCATTCCTGCCAGGTCGCGTTTTCTTGCGCTTTTTCTTGATGGCGGTTGCACTGCGGATCAGGTCCCGCAACCGGTCCAGCGCTGCTTCGCGATTTTGTTCCTGGCGGCGATGCTGTTGCGCCTTGATCACCACGACGCCTTCTTTGTTGATGCGCTTGTCCTGAAAGCGCAACAACGTTTCCTTCACTACATCGCTCAGCGATGAGCGCCGGATATCGAAACGCAGATGAACCGCGCTCGAAACTTTGTTGACATTCTGGCCGCCGGCACCCTGTGCGCGAATCGCGGTAAATTCGATCTCGCTGTCCGCTATCTGGATATTCTCGTTGACTGTCAGCATGAATGGGTTCCGCACAGACCTGCGCTCAGGATACTCCTGCCTTGGCTGCATTGCGTGAGCCAAAAATAGCCAGACCAATGCCGCCCAGAATCAGGCCAGATGACAAACTCAGCCGCATAGTCAGGCTTTCGGCAAGAAATAGAACGCCGCCGAGGGCAGCTATTACCGGTACCGACAACTGCACAGTGGCCGCGCGCGTGGCACTCATCGCGCGCAGCGCTGCGTACCAGATGACGTAACCCAGCCCGGAAGCAAGGGCGCCCGAGATGATCGCGAGGACGATGCCCTTCGGCGATAACCAGATGTCATCGGCAAACCATATGCTCACCGCAAGTGTCGCAGGCACACAGCGGAGGAAATTGGATGCCGTGTCGGTGAGCGGGCTACTCGCTTTTCGACTGCGCAGGGAATAAATACCCCAGCATACGCCAGCCAGGCACATCATCGCGGCAGCGCCCAGCGGCGGAGACGACAAGCCTGGCAGGAGCAGGTAAATCAGGCCCAGCAAAGCGAGGATCAGGCCTGCCCACTCCATATGATGCGGGCGGTCGCCGGACCAAAGTGCAGTGCCGACCATGGTGACCTGTACCGCCGCAAAAAGGATCAAAGCGCCAGTACCGGCATCCAGGCTGATATAAGCAAGAGAGAAGGGCAGTGCGTAGAAAAAAAGCATCGCCGCCGACATCCAGCTGCCTTCGCTTCGCAGCCGATCTTTCTTGGTGCTCGCCAAGACGATCACCAGCAAAGTGGTTGCGCCGGATAGCAGGCGGATCGATGTGAAACTGATGGCGTCTATTGTTTCCGCGCCGAGCGCCATCCGGCAGAGTACCGAATTGGCCGCGAAGGCCAGCAGGGCAAGCGTTGTCAGGGCGAAATTAATGGATATGCCGGTGGCTATTTGTCAGGGTATTTCGCAAAGTGCGGTGCGGACGACATGTCGTCATACCAATGCGCCCGGTTGTCCCAGAAAATGATGTTGTCGGGGTGTATGCCTGGATCGTCGTCCAGCGTGCCCGCCGGAATAACGACAATATTCCTTTCTGTGGATAACCTGGGCACCGGCGATCCACATTCAGCGCAGAAATTCCGGCCAAAACTTTTGGCGGAATCCAGTTTGAAATCGCGTATCAGGTCTTCACCCTCGGTCCAGCTCAAATTATCCGGTGTCGTGAAAATATTGCTGGCATGCGCCGAGCCCGTGGCTTTCCGGCATCTTGAACAGTGGCAGACAAAAAAGGATTTGAATGGGCCGCGTAATTCAAATTTTACTTTTCCGCAAAGACAGCTGCCGTTAATGACATCGCTCATCGCTCGTTTCTCCACGCCAGGTTCAAGCAAACCTGTCAATAATGCGGCGGCCGCTCATCCCGATCGGCGTCACCTTCGATCATTTCCGCCAATCCCTTCTGCCGGTCAACAAGGTATTTGCAACTAACGCGCAGTTCTTCGATGTCCTTTTGCTGGCTGCTTACGATGTCGTTCAAAGTTTGCAGTGTGTCTTCCAGGTAGGCGATTTTTGTTTCGACAGAGTCGATTCGATTATCGGCCATATCGGTCGGACTCCTTGCGCATTTTTCGGACGCCGGCATGGGCAAAAATCAATCCGGTTTCCTGAATTTCAGCGTCATGCGGTCGCTTTCGCCAATCGCGAGATATTTATCCCGATCGACGTCTTTCAAACGCAGTGAAGGAGGCAGCGTCCACACCCCTTCCGGATGATCCCTGCTGTCATTCGGGTTGGCATTGATCTCGCCGCTTTCAACGAATTCGAAACCTGCCGATTCCGCGAGTTTTATGACGTAGTCCTGGCGAACATAACCGGAAACAACTTTCGGGTCCTGCTCGTTTCCAGGGTCGGCACGGTGCGCTACGACGCCCAGGATGCCGCCCGGCTTCAATGCGGCATACATGCCGGCGAGCGCTTCAGGGGCAACACCTTCTCTCATCCAGTTATGGACGTTTCTAAAGGTCAAAACCATATCGGCGGAACCCGGCGGGGCGATAGCGAGCAACAATGGCGGGTCGAAAACCGTGACTTCGACTTTAGAATAACTGCCGGGGTCGGCCGCCAGTTTGGCATTAAACTTTTCCGCATTCGACCTGAAATAATTGCTTTCGGAATCGGGGTCGAAGCTTGCCGCGTATAACTTGCCGTTGTCCTTCAGATAGGGTGCAAGGATCTCGGTGTACCAGCCGCCCCCGCCAGGCGAAATTTCAACGATCGTCATGTCCGGTTTGATGCCAATAAATTCCAGCGTTTCGACCGGATGCCGGTAATGATTGCGCGCCCTGGAAGCTTCGCTGCGGTGATCGCCATCGGCGATTGCGGCCAGGCTTGCCGGCAGCGAACGGTCAAATTCGACGCCGTTGCGCCAGACCCTGGCAATCTGGCGGGAGTCGGTAATATCGCGGGTCGGATTGCCGTCGATCAATACCAGGTCGGCGAGCAGCCCCACCGCAATCCGCCCGCGGTCGGCAAGGGCAAACGCATCGGCCGCGTTGGCTGTCGCCGCCGACAGGGCTTCGACGGGACTCAGACCCGCCTGGACCAGCAGTTCCAATTCACGGTGCATGCTGATTCCATGCATGACGCCCGCATTGGGAGGATCGGTACCGGCCACCAGCATGACACCGGCGTCGTGCAGCCCGCGAACCGCATCGAGAAACTGATCCAGATTTTCGAGATTTTGATTTTCATTGCCAGCCGTCAGATTGGCGATCATTTCATCGTCAAGATATGGCGTCACTGCCGGGTCTTTCGCAATCAGGGCGCGCGCACTTCCCATGACAAAGCCATCCGGAACGGACAGTGTTGCGGTGACAAACATGCCGTGTTCCGCCAGTAATTTCGACAATTCAGGCTCGGCGCCCGATGTACGCCAGATATGCGCCAATCCGTCCGCGCCCGCGTCAATGACTGTTCTGACGTCATCGGGCGTTTCGATGTGGGCGACAACTTTCAAGTTTCGCTTATGTGCGGCCTCGACCAGCGCCCGCGTGGTAGCGGCGCTCATGGTTGGCATGCCGTTCATTGCCCGCGCGCCGTTTAGCACGATTTTCTGGTAATCGGCGCCATTGGCAAGCCGTTCGGCGACGAAAGCGTCCGCCTGTAGTGGACCGTCTACAGTGGGAATAACAATGTCGTATTCGGTGCCGTGGCCGCCCGGCGGAGTTGCCAGCATATCGGTGGACAGGAAGTCGGCAACATCGTCGCGAGTTTCCGCAGCCATTTTCAGAACGGGGAAAACCCCCGGCCAGGTCATCTGGTCGAGGTTGGTCGTTACCCCGAATCGCAACGCGGTCTGTAGCTGGGTCACGGATGAGGTGTGGGTATGGGTATCGATCATGCCCGGCATCAAGGTCATGCCGCCGGCATCGATGATTTCCAGCCCCCCGGGGAGTTCACTGCTATCGCTGATTTCCGAGATCAGCCGGTCGCGGACCACCACATGAAATCCGTCCAGTACCCGGGTGCCATCGAAGACCCGGGCGTTGGCAATGACAAAACCGCTGTTGCCGGCGCTTTGCGCCACGCTGGCGCAGCTCGCAATCAATAACAGGGGCAGTAACCAGGTGGCACGCGCGATGCGATGGATTTTGCTGTGTCTCGTATTCACAAGTATTCCTTTTCCGTAGTGACTCCGCCGGGTAGCGGTGATTCTCAACCGATTTTAGCCTTAAAAGAAACCGGTCGCGACCGGACGACCTAACAATCGAGGAATATGTAAAGGGTGCTTGACATCCAGGTCAAAAAGCGTAGTGTAAAGGTTGCTTTACACTGAAAGGAGACCAGGATGTCCGCCATGACTTTTAATCGATTCCGCCGCGAGTTCTTTTTCGCCGGAATTTCTGCTGTTGCGCTGATGGTTGTGATGTATCTGTTGAATTTAGATCGGGACGCAAACAAGGCCCTGATCATCGGCCTGATACCGGCATTGCCGGGTCTCGCCGCGGTGACCATCCTGATGCTGGCCCGGTCACGCATGGATGAACTCGAGCGCAAGATCCACGATGCTGCGCTGGCCTTCGCGTTTGCGGCCAGCCTTTTTCTACTCGTAGCCTATGGTGTCCTGCAAGCGTCGATAGGCGCACCTACCCTGAATTGGGCGCTGGCTGCGGCCTTGATGAGTTGCACCTGGGGGACGGGGTGGATTGTCTTCGAGCGTCTTTACCGGTGAGAAACAAGGTCAGGGAGTTGCGCTCTGCGATGAACTGGACCCAGGCCGATCTGGCAAAGGCGCTCGATGTGTCACGCCAGACCGTCAATGCAATCGAAAGGGAGAAGTACGATCCCAGCCTGCCGCTGGCTTTTCGTATTGCGACGTTGTTTGACAAGCGCGCGGAGGACGTCTTTATCGCTGATTGACCAAGCAGCGGTCACTACCCGGAATTTTGACGCTTCCCGGGCAGGCGGCCGGCTTTTCGCAGCGCTTCGCGCAAGACAAATTCGATCTGCGCATTGAGACTGCGCAGATCGTCATTTGCCCAGGCCTGGGTTGCGGCCAGGATTCGTTCATCGACTCGAAGCGCGAACGCTTTGCGTTTACTCATTGCCGGGAAGCCACCTCACAAGCCCGTTCATCCATGGGTCGCTGGTTCAGGTATATAGCGAACCGGTATTGAGCACGGGCTGCGCGTTTTCCTCACCGCAAAGTACGATCAGCAGATTGCTGACCATCGCGGCTTTGCGTTCCTCATCCAGATCGACAATCTTTTCCTCGCTGAGTTGTTCGAGCGCCATCCTCACCATGCCGACCGCACCGCGCACAATCTGGGTACGCGCAGCGATAATGGCGGATGCCTGTTGCCTGCGTAACATGGCATTGGCGATCTCCGGTGCATAGGCCAGGTGGCTGATTCTCGCCTCGATCACGTTGACGCCGGCTTTTTCCAAGCGTGCCTGGATTTCATCGCGCAAGGCATCGGCGATTACCGCCGGGTGGCTGCGCAGTGCCGTGCCTTCACCTTCGTGGGGCTCGTAAGGATAGGTCGTCGACAGGTTTCTCAACGCGGATTCGCTTTGAATATGAACGAACTCCTTGTAGTCATCGACTTCGAAGATAGCCTCGGCCGTATCGAATACTTTCCAGACGACGACGGCCGCGATCTCGATGGGGCTGCCTCGCGAATCGTTGACCTTGAGCTGGCTGCTTTCAAAATTCCGCACCCGCGTCGAAACGGCGGTCTTGTTATAAAAAGGGCTGGCCCAGCGCAGGCCAGGCTCGCGGCTGGTGCCGACATATTTGCCGAATAACTGCAGGACCTTCGCTTCGTTCGGGTGGACCATGAAAAAGCCGAACCACAGAATGAAGGTCGCCAGTGAGACTATTATCAGGGCCACGCCCTGGCCGATCGAGCCTCTGCCGATGGCATTCACAAGCAGGTAACCGAACAGCAATTGCGCCGCCAGTATCAGCCCGATCATCGGGTATCCGGAAGGGACTTTTTTGACAATTTCCGTAATCATGGTTTTACCTCATAGATATCACAATGATATCATTCTGATAGTATAGGGTTCCAAAGTCAAGGCAGGCCATTCCCTGGCGAGCAAGTGATTGTTTTGATTGAGATAAATAAAACTGTCGCAGAGCTGAACTCCGATGGGGGAGGCGCGGATAGACCGGCCAGTTACTGGAAAACGACTTTTTTCTGGTAACCTGCAATACCAGCAAAGCAGGGTTGGAAACACAGATGCGCCACTTTTTTTCAGAAATCCCGGCTGAGCTGTGATCAGCGATTTACAACGTTTTTCCACAAAACGGGTCATGATTATCTCAGCGCCCAATGGTGCGCGGCGAACCACGGCCGATCATCCCGCGCTCCCGGTGACGCCAGGGCAACTCGCAGACACTGCCGCCGAGCTGGTGGAACAGCAGGTATCGGTATTGCACCTGCATGTCCGTGACCAGAATCAACAACACACACTGGATGTCGATTCATACCGGGCGGCGATTTCAGCGATACGCTCGCGAGTTGGAGCACGGTTGATCATCCAAGTTACAACCGAGGCAGTCGGCCTGTACACACCCGATCAACAGATGGATGTTATCAAGGCGCTACGCCCGGAAGCGGTGTCGCTTAGCCTGAGCGAGCTCTGCCCCGACGAAGCTGCGCAGGAATCGGCAGCAAATTTCTTTCACTGGCTGGTGCAGGAAAATATCTGGCCGCAGTTCATTTTGTATTCTCCCGGCGACCTGCTTCGATTCGATGAACTGAGAAAAAATGGAGTCTTAGCAAAGGACCATCCTTTTTGCCTTTTTGTACTCGGCCATTATGCGGACCAGACGGCAGGCGACACGTCCGACCTGGACGCATTCATGGCGACGGTCGATTGCACGGTGTTCCCGTGGGCGGTCTGCTGTTTTGGCGGCAAGGAAAACGAAGTGATGGTTGCCGCGACCGGCCGGGGTGGGCATGTCAGGATTGGTTTTGAGAATAATCTCTGCCTGACCGATGGTCGTGAAGCAAAGAATAACGGCGAACTAATCGTCCAGTACACAAGATCGAGCAAAGATTCGAATAGAAAACCGGCATCAGCCGACGAGGTCAGAGAAGCTTTTGGTCTGAGCTAGTATTAGCTCGGATCAAGGGGTATCAAGATTGAGTTGTGTACAAAAACCAAGCGGGCTCTTCTGAAAAACCATTTACTCGGTGCTCGCAAGGGGGTCATTTCCGGTTGTTGCACTAAATTTGCCATACGACAAAAAATGAATGGTCTGCTTAATAACGCTGGAGTTACTCATCATGAAAGGATGGGTCACCGCCATGGTGACAAATCCAGTCATGCCTTCGACCTTGGTGTTTTCCACGGAGACTTTGCCATCGTCTTCCCCGGGAATCAGCGATGACAGGATCAGGTTGATGCTTCTGGAGCCTGCGATTATGCCCAGCTCGAAATCGACCGGCCCCAACTGCGCAGGCAACGCCGTTTCCTCAGTGCCGAGCTGTTGTCCGGCAGGCCCATTGAGCAATTCAAAGCCCGGCAGGTCCTTCAGTTTGTCGACGGCCTCGCTGCCGGCATTCGGTGGTCCGAGCATGACGACGCGGCCCAATTGATCCAGATCGTTGGTTTGAAAATACTGGCGAACCAGGATCCCACCCAGCGAATGGGTAACGAAATGGATAGAATCGGCAGACTTTTCCCGGCATTGATCGATCCCGTTGGCAACAGCGGTTTTAGCAAGCGCTTCGATCGAATGTTCGCGAGAGGGGTAATCGATATTCGCCACGGTGAATTTCTGATCCTCCAGCGCCGTCTGGAGTTGCTGCATTGAGGCGGATGATCTGGTCAATCCGTGAAGCAAAATGACGCAGTCGCCTGCCGAAACGGAACTGGATATCAATAAAAACAGTGTCGTTGCGCCTGCATTCTTCATCGGACGAAGCAAAATTCGACGGGATATGCTCATAATTGTCCGCTCGCTCGGCTCCTTATCTCATGGCCAGAATATAAGACGCAAAATTACCGTGCAAGTTCGCGTTAGTTTATGTGCTGTGGAGAGACCAATATTTTGGGATATGATTCAGGGCGATCAATTGATTCACAGTAAAACCCGGTTTTGCCTCCCGGTTTTCTGTCATGCCTGACAATCGTGTAAGTCAGGTTTGGGATCGTGTCTGCAGCACGTGCCGTTGAGACCCAGCTAAACCTTGGCTCGACCAGTTTGCGTAGCCTGCTGACCGGTTTGTTCCCCATGTAAAAACCTGGTGGCTGATGCAGCGTATTTTCCACGTAGTATGTCTGGCCGGCCTCAACTTCCAGTTCAAGGCAGGAGAAGTTGTGGACTCCAGGTTCGATATGAGCGAAAAAGAATGAACCCTCTTTGACGGCGCCCAAAAAACTGCCGTTCATGTATACGTGGTAATTTCTGGCGCGATTGTAGTAACTGCCGGCTTTAAAGAAATACACCAGTGCCGCATCGTCCCTGGCTTGTGGTACTTCGTACAGCAC
This sequence comes from Pseudomonadota bacterium, assembly GCA_022572885.1. Taxonomy (NCBI): domain Bacteria; kingdom Pseudomonadati; phylum Pseudomonadota; species Pseudomonadota bacterium. Next base: position 41,519 of record JACZVC010000019.1, read on the forward strand.
CGGGTATTCGACGATCAACTTTGCACACGCGGAAAGGGTGGCGATAAGCGGCGCGGCACAACAAAGAGTCAGTATTCGCATTGGCGTCAATTTCTTTGTACGATCGTGTAGGTTAGATTCGCGATTATCGGTTTGGCAATTTCCGGCGACATCGGGAAAAATACTGAAGCACAAGGGCCAAACGTGTACTCTGGTTCTGAGGCAGAATCGGGGTTCTTGCCAACCTGGTATTCGTAGCCATCACCGACAACCAGGTAGTATGTCTGGCCGGCACGGAGGCCCATTTTCAGACAGCGAAAGTCGTGTATTCCTGGTGCTAGATGCGCGAAAAAGAACGAACCGTCTTTCACTGCGCCCAGGAACTCTCCATTATTGAATACGTGGTGATTTCTGGCGGTATTGTGATAGCTGCTGCGTTTAAAGAAATAGACCAATGCCGCATCGTCTCTGGCTTGTGGCATTTCGTTCAGTACCGGGTATTCGACGATCAATGGTGTACACGCAGAAAGGATGGCAAGAAACGGCGCGGCACATGACAGAGTCAGTAATCGCATTGGCGTCGCTCCCTCGTTTCAACCGGCCGGCCGCGATGCCGGCCGACGATCCGATTATGGGATTAACCCAAATATAGTACAAGAAACACATTTACGCTACAAAATGGCCCGGATCCTATTTATCCGGCTCTTTGGATACACTTAGTCTTCGCTTCACACGGTAACGCCAGGAGAGAATCCTATGCCGATCAGTAAACGCGAATTCCTGAAGATCAGCGGCCTGACCGCGGGTATCGCTGGCCTGTCCGCTGCGGGTCTGACTGCCTGCAGCAGTGCACCAGATGCCGATGATAGCGATGGGCGCGGTACAGGACTGGAATCCATAACCGGCGATGTCCGGCCGATTGGTGTCGGCGAAAGACTATCGAGGATCGCCAAGGCACAGATGCTGATGGTCGATGCGGGGATCGATGCAATCTTGCTTGAACCGGGCTCCGCCATGCTTTATTTCAGTGGTGTCAACTGGCGGCGTAGCGAACGTCTGACCGCGGTGATCATTCCCAGGCGCGGGGAAATCGCGGTTGTCACCCCCTATTTTGAGGAGCCGAGTGTGCGCGAGTCGATGGCTTTTGGCGATGATATCCGGACCTGGCACGAACACGAAAGCCCGTTCGCCCTCGTCGCGGGCATACTCAAGGATCGGGGACTCAATCAAGGGGTGATCGGGCTCGAGGACACTGTGCGCTATTTTGTGGTCAAAGGGGTCAAAAAATCGGTGCGATCGTTCGCAATAACATCAGCGTTGCCGGTCACGCTGGGTTGTCGCATGTACAAATCTGATAATGAAATCGCGCTGATGAAAAAGGCCAGCGAGGTGACTTTGACGGCATTTCGACATGTGTATTCGAGACTGGAGGCGGGGATGACGCCGACCGATGTCAACGCGATGATGTTTGATGCGCAGACGGCGTTGGGCGGGAATAACGTAAGGAACATGGCCTTGTTTGGCGAGGCCAGCGCTTATCCGCATGGCACGGACCAGCCGCAGGAAATCAAAGAAGGGCAGATCGTGCTGATGGATTGCGGTTGTACGGTAGAAGGTTATAAATCGGATATCTCACGCACTTTTGTATTTGGCAGGCCAACAAAACGACAAAGGGAAGTCTGGCAAACCGTTCGCAAGGGGCAGCAAATTGCGTTCGAAACCGCGACTTTGGGTACACCCGCCGGCGCGGTCGATGATGCCGTCCGGGCATACTATGAATCGCTCGGTTACGGCCCGGGTTACCAGACGCCGGGTCTGAGTCATCGTACCGGTCACGGAATCGGCATGGATGGTCACGAAAGCGTCAACTTCGTGCACGGCGAAACCACGCCATTGATGTCCGGCATGTGTTTTTCCAATGAGCCGGGCATCTATATCTATGGCGAATTCGGTGTGCGCCTGGAGGACTGTCTGTACATGACTCTCCGGGGACCGGCATGGTTTACCGTGCCCCCGGACAGCCTCGATGATCCGATCGGCAGGATGGGGTAAAACACCAATCGGCGGTGACTGGCGAGACCCGGATTGTATTCAGTGAATACCCACCGGCATAGTCACGCCGCGCCTTTTTCCTGTTCCGGCGGTTCCTCGTTCCCAGCCAGTGGAAGGGGCTCACCCGTTTCCAGCAGCGATTTCAGACTGCAGATAATTGCGCTCCAGCCCTGGCTGACTTGCTCGTAGGTTTTGCTATCGGCGTCGAAGTCGTCGTGGACGATGCGCAGGCGGCACACGCCCGGCATTGCTTCGATTTCGAAAGTCACGCGCGAATGGGATTCAGCCGCCATATCCTCGTCATACAACGCTCTCCATGTGTACGACAGCAGCTTCGGTTTGTCTGCCGCGAGAATTTTGCCTTCGACGGCGGTACCTCCGTCATTGGCTCGTTTGAAAACAACCGGTGAACCCACCTCCCAATCGGAACTGATTTCCGTGTTGTGAAAATAAAGGCGGGTAAATGCCGCGCTGGTCAGCCCCTCCCAAAGTTTTTCCGGTGTCGTGCGGATGAAGGTTTCATATATGTACTCGGGCTTGTTGCTCATCTTATTTCTCCAGCTTTCGTTTCAGTGCGGATATGGCCGTCAATCGTCTGCGTGCGTATTTTTTCAGCCAGCGCTCGCTGATTTCATGTACCGGCGCAGGATTCAGGTAATGAAGTTTCTCCCGCCCGGACCAATGGATGACGATCAAGCCGGCGTCTTCAAGTATTTGCAGATGCCTGGAAACCGCCTGCCGGCTGAAGCTCGCAATCTCGCACAACTCATTCAATGTTTGGCCATCGTGTGCGAAAAGCTTATCCATAATTTCGCGGCGACTTTGGTTCGCCAGTGCTTTGAATATCTGATCCATCAGGGTCCATAATAGGCAACTAAAAGGTTGCATGTCAAGGCTTGGTCATTTGCCCGTGGGGACAGCCGATGGGCCCATAATGCTCGTGATACACTTTGGCTGGTTCTAGGACTGCAGCAGAGTAGGCCTGGCTTAATATCGCAGCCAGGTATAACGGTAAATAAATGCCTGCCAGGAAGATTCGAAGGTCCGGTCTAAACATTGAAATCACCAGACGCGACTTCCTCGGTGGTGTGTTGATCGGCGCGGGCGCGGCCTTGCTGTCGGCGCCGGCACCGTTGTTCGCCGCCAGGAACCGATCGCAGGGTGTATTCAGCGATCCGTGGACCGGTTATGGCGGTGTCGGGGACTATGCGCGTTCCAACGGCATCACGGCGTCGGTCAGACAGGCCGCGCACTTGATCCGTGACGGCCATGGGCCGGCATTGGCGGGAACAGCCGCGGATACCGGCGAGATATTCGACATGGTCGTGATCGGCGGTGGCTTTGCCGGTCACGCTGCGGCCTTTCAGTTCCACAAAAAATACGGTGCCGATGGCCGTTGCCTGATCCTCGACAACCACCCGATATTCGGCGGCGAGGCCAAACAGAATGAATTCGATGTCGATGGTTACCGGCTATACGGACCGCAGGGTTCAAATGGTTTTATTTTACCCACTGGTCGTGACGGTCTGTCCGATGAGATATGGAAAACTATCGGTATGCCTACCGAGTTTGAGTTCGCTCAACCGGCGTTCGGCAGTTCGGATGTAAAGGTTCCGCTGGACAGCTTCGAAACCATGTACTGGGCCGAACGCAGGTTCGATACCGGTTACTTTTTCAAAGACTCGGGCTGGGTGAAAAACCCGTGGCGCAACAAACTCAAAAATACGCCATGGCCGGAGATTTTCAGAAAGGACATGATTCGTGCGTATGAGGAGCGCAAAAAATATCATGAGGGCGATGGTTTCGATCGTTGGCTCGACAGCATGTCCTACAAGGACTTGCTGGAAAAAGAAATGGGCCTTGACCCGGGCGTTGCCAAATTTGTCGACCCGATCCTGGCGATCAGCAGCTATGGCCTGTCCAGCGATGTGATCTCCGCTTATGCCGCCTTTCTGCTGGCCATGCCGGGCACTACCGCCTATGGATCGTTCGATGTGCTCGATCAAACCCGGGAAGTCAGCCTCAGTTTCCCCGGGGGTAACGCGGGTTATCTGCGGCACATCGTCAGGCACCTGATTCCCGATGTCATCGAAGGCGGCAGGTCATCCGAGGAGACTTTGAACAATGCCGTGAATTTTTCGGCTCTGGACCGGCCCGAAAACACGGTTAGTGAGCGCCTTGAAGCAACGGTGGTTGACGTTCGTCATGAAGGGCCCGTAGATAGCGCCGATTACGTCCGCGTTTGTTATTACCAGGATGGTGAAGTTCGGAGTGTGCGCGCGAAGGCAGCTGTGTTATCTATCGGTGGCTGGGTCGCGCGTAACATCGTCAGCGATATGCCGGACGATATCGCCACGGCTTACGAAGATTTTCATCATGGCCCCGTGCTCGTGGTCAACGTGGCCTTAAGAAACTGGAAATTTCTTGACCGCCTTGGCATCTCCTCGGCGCGTTGGTTCGAAGGTTTTGGCACTTTCTGCTCGATACGCCGTCCGATGATCACCGGCAACAGCCAGCAACCTTTCGACCCGGCCAAACCCACGGTCATGACCTTTTATGTTCCCTTTAATTACGCCGGCCACGGTATCAAGGAGCAGGGCGCATTAGCGCGCAATGAATTGTTGTCGAAGTCTTACTGCCAGTACGAAACCGAAATCCGGCAGCAAATGACCCGAATGTTTGGCTTGGCGGGCTTCGATGACCAGCGCGATATTGCCGGCATCATTCTCAATCGCTGGGGGCATGCTTTTGTTGCGCCGCAACCAGGGTTCTATTTCGGTAAAGACGGGAGGCCTGCACCGAAAGATGTTGTGAAGAAAGGCTTTGGCCGAATTCATTTCGGTCATTCGGAACTGGGTGCGCGGATGAATTACCGCAATGCTATTTCGGAAGGTGGCAGGGCGGCGGACCAGGCGATGGCGGTATTATGATACGCCGATAAAGCGTTTATTTTTCGACAGGTCTTTCGCTTTCGTACCAGACTTTGTCTTCGGAATACAGTTCATCTTCGCTTAGGCCGAGTTTCTTGAGGGTGCCGGCTTTCTCCGCGTGCTCCCGGACCAGCCGTTGGCAGACGTAGTCGAAGTAGGTGTCAGAACCATCGTATTCGTCGATGACTTCAGCGGTAGACCGGCGGTCGCGTTCATGTCTTTTTTCTTCGCCGCTCATCGACGGGATATTTGCCGCTCCCATTTCGGCGCCTCGCCGACGGCCACCGCGTCGGTCAGTGTGGTGTTCGTACCGGCAGTTACAGGTTGCGACATCGCAGTCTTCCAGCGGCAGGGCCGGTGCCTCCTTCGATAGGAAACGAATGCCTTTCAGGGCTCTCGCGGTGACGCAGGAGCTGCGCGACGATTTTATGGTCACGGAATGATATGGGCCGGCCGGCGCTCCCTGTTTCTTGCCTTCCTGGCGAGACTTATCCACCGTCTTGCCGCTGAGAACGGACTGGATGATTCTGAAAACTCCGGTGCTACTCATAGAAAAACTCGATAGTGGATGCCGGGGCTATCCTACAAGACCTTCGACAACGGTCTTGGATGTATTTCACACTTCCCGAACATTATGTAACAAAACCAGCCGACGAATAAAGTTGATTAGGGACAAATACCGGTTTTGATTGATTGTTTCGGACACAAAAAAGCCCGCAAAAGCGGGCTTTTTTGCGTCTTTCTGTCCTTCCTGAATTTCGATCAGAAATTGAAGCTCAGGCCGATGGATACCACCGGATACGCTTTATAGTTGTCCAGCGCATTTTGCAGCTCCACCGTTTCCGCCGCGAGGTCGGCCTGGAAATTCGGGTCCATTGTAATCGGACCGCTGGCGGTCATGCCAACGACAGGTGTTCCTTGCCACAGCACGCCAAGGTCGAAATTCAAGCCGAGGGTATCGGCAATTCGAAAATCGGCGCCGACGCCCAGGTAAGGAGCGGTCTTTTCGAAGGTTACCGCTGCATTGAGCGTGCCAACCTCGGCCCCCGTATAGGTCATGCCACCGATATCATAAGTCGCACTCGACTGGCTGACCAGGTTGACCTCGTTCCCGTTGGAAAATATTCCCGCGGTCAGCCGGAAGGGGCTCATCGGCGCCCGCAAGTTGGCGGTCGCGTAGAAAGTATTCAGGTCCAACTCGGTATCATAGTCGATGCCGGCTTCGGCGCTACTGGTGTCATAGGAATAGTTGTTCAGCCCGGCCCGAAAATCCAGTATCGGGGTCGGTCGCCAGGTCGCTTCGAACCCGATGCCCAACGTGCCGGCTTTCGCACCAAGCCATATGTTGTCGTCCGCTATGGCACTTTGTGTGCCCAGCAGGCCCAGCCCAATCAGGGCAAGCAATATCCGTATTTTCACGCTCGTTCCTCCAGCGCCGCCATCAGGCTGTGCGCAATCGTCCATGACACGTGCAGCCTAGTCCGAGGTGTCGCGACAATATGTGAATCAGGTCACGGAAATGTCTTCAGCGCAAAAAACGCCTGGATTTTGGGAATTCAGGCACCAAAACCGCAGCCAGGAACGCTGCCGGTTAGCCTAAAACGGGCATTCGATAACGGGCGTGAACAACTCCATGCGGCGTGAGACGCGGTCCTCCGCGGGTTCGTCGTCATACACGACAGGTTCGGCCTGACCGATATCCAGCGATGACAACCGCATATTGAGCGTCGCGTATTTCTTCCCATCGCGGGTCAACACCGCACCCACATACACGCCGCACCGGCCGCAAAGCACGAAATCAGTGGTCTTCGTGCCAAAACGATACAACGTCACAAGATCCGGATTGGCTGCCGTTATTTTCACCGTGCCATTTGGGTCTCTTGCGGTTGCGCCCCCATGAGCGGTGCAAAAACTGCACTGGCAATTACGAATGATTAACGATTCCGGCGTAAAGACGGTCCTGAATTGGTAGCTGATATTGCCGCAGTGGCAGGCGCCTTCGATGGTCGCGAGTTTTTGGTCCGTATTCATCGACCTCCAAATATAGCGTATGTGCCGAGGAAAGGCCTGCATGCGCCTGCCCGGGTTGCCTCGTTTTCTCGATTCTTGCGGTGCAGCTTGAACCGGCGAGGACCACGTTCTAGGGTATGTCCACCCATTCGATCCTGGGGAGAAAAACAATGAATACGAAAAGGTTTTGGATGGCCTTTGTGGCTGCTTACCTGGTTTATCATGCGCTTGGATTTCTGATACATGCCATCTGGCTTGATCCGATTTACCAGGACCTGGCGTCGGTCTTCAGGCCGAAAGAGCAAATGGACCAGATGATGTGGATTATCTTCCTACCCAGCGCCGTCTTGACGTTGATGTTCTGTTATATCTTCACCCGTGGTTATGAGAATCGCGGGATCGGCGAGGGTGTTCGTTATGGCCTGTACATGGGGCTGTTTTTCATGGTCGTACAGGCCTATGACGCCTATGTTATTTATCCACTGCCGCATCACCTGGTATTCAAGTGGTTTGTTTCCGGAATAGTGGTGTTTGTCGCCATGGGCACAGTCGTTTCTTTGGTCTATAAGCGCGAAGCATAAGGAAAATGGAGCCCGCCCGACACTCGGTCGGGCGGGCATTTTCCGAGGGTATCCAGGCGAGGCAATGGTGCTGTTTCTCAAAAACCTGGTTTTCACGATAGTCGCGCCGGGTACGGCCGCTTTCTTGATTCCATGGCTGATCGTTGGCGGCAAACGCACGGACCTTGGGTTCATGACCCTGGTATCGAGCTTGTTTTTTATCCTGGGTTCAGCGATCTATTTATGGTGTCTCTGGGATTTCGCGACCGTCGGCCGCGGTACACCTGCACCCATCGACGCTCCCAAAAAACTGGTCACCCGTGGCCTTTATCAGTATTCAAGGAACCCCATGTATGTTGGCGTGCTCATCCTGATCCTGGCATGGGCGGCATCATTCAAGGCCATCATTTTGCTTGTCTATATGCTGATCGTCGGTCTGGCATTTCACAGCTTTGTGGTCCTCTATGAAGAACCCCATCTGCGAAAGCTGTTTGGCGAGTCCTATTTCAATTACTGTGCTCGCGTGCCGCGATGGTTGCCGCGCTTCAAGGCGAAATGAGCGGCTTTTCGCCTCGAATTCTGCACACTCAGCGCGATCATTAACAGGGTCAGGAGCCTGCCGATGGTGATCGAAAAAAGGCGCCGGTGTTGACCACAACGGCTGCCGCCACATACAGCGCAAGGGCCAACAGGATCACTGCCGTAAAGCCAAGCTCAATCGCCAAAAGCGTCCCCAGCGATGCGCTCACGACCGAAGCATAGCCATTGATGCCCCAGGCCCACGGGATAAAATCCGGTGCTTGACCGGCGACCTGGCCAAGACCGATCGGAAAAGGCATGCCCATGCAAAATGCCAATGGCGCGATCATCAGCAGCGCAATCGGTATCTTGATTGCGTCCGGCTGCCCGATAAGACGGTCGAACAATTCAGGCAAGAAAAACAAATAAACCAGGGCAACGGACACGATTCCTGTCACGGCATAGACCACCAGAAAGAGCCTACGACCTCGGTAGCGCCGCACCAGCGTCTGCGAATAGCCGCTGCCCAGCCCGGCGAAGATCAGGAAACCGCTCAGCACAACAGCAACAGAGTAAAGGGGATGACCGAGAAACAGGATGAATTTTTGAATGAAAGCCATTTCCACGAACAAGAAAGCCAGGCCGAGGATAAAGAAATACGCACCCATGCGGGTACCGGCGCCTTTAGGCCAGCGGCGCTTTACGATCCAAAGCGGCAAAAGTATCAGGAGGGCGCCTGCCAGGATTGCCTGAATCAGCGTGGCAACCAGCACCAGATAACCCCATTCGATCAGCCCGGCGCCACCGCGCTTACGCAGCGACATCACTTCAGGCAATGTGCGCCATTTGAAAAAATGGAAAAAATAGGGCTTGTCGTCGGTGGCCGGTTCGATCCGAAATTTATAACGATCAAGATACTCAGCAGCTCCGTGACCTGAAAGCGCCATCGCACCGTCAAACAAAAAAGGCTGATCCAGCAAGTTATAGCGATTTGCTTCGCTGGCGGTCATCGACGGATAAAAGGCGGTATCGAAAGAGTTGGTTTTGCAAAACTCCTTGATGATTTCGATTTCCCGAGCGGAAAAATTGCCGTTTTTCACCAGCATTGTGCTGGTATTCCAGCTCCGGATCAGGACGATACTCTGGGCGGGATCGGCCGCTCCTTCCTGCTTTAGCGCCTCGATCACCGTGGCGAATAACTTCAGGCTGTCTCGGGGTGGCACCTTCAACCATCGCGTGATGGCGAGCATTCCTCCGGGCGCGACACGTTGCAGGAATTCTCCGATGGCCTCGACGGTGTAAAGATAACTTTCATTCAGCGCCTGGACACCCGCTCCGGATGCGGCGAAAGAGTCCAGTAGCGCTATGTGTATCAGATCGTACCGGGCGGCGCGCCTGGCAACGAAAGAGCGGGCCTCGTCGGTGTATACATCGATACGCTCATCGTCGTATAAATGCCCGGCAAAATCGGCATAGGTGTCACCGACCAGCTTGGTCACCAGCGGATTCAGTTCGACAGCGTCAATAGCGCGGGCGCCGTGATAGACGGCAAACAACACGTCGGTACCGCCACCGGCGCCAAGGACCAGAACCCTGGGCCTGTCGAGCAAACGATATGGCAGCGCGGCGGTAATATCATCCATGTACGCGAGTGAATTCAGGTTGCCGTCGAAGCGCGTAATTACGCTCATCGCGTCGCCGTCAGTAAATATCGCGAGTTGCGCGGGGGGTTCAGATTGCGTGTTCAGGCTCAGGCCCGGTGCGTCGCGAAATGGGATGGCCGGACTCTCGACGACGGTCAATAGACCCAGTGGGCTCGAATATTGCCCCAGCACGCGGGCATCGATAACTTGCAGGGCCTGGCTTTGGCCCTTGAACTCGGAGATCCGAAAAGCCGGCCAATTTTGCGGTAAGACCAACAAAAGGCCGATAAAGAAAACGCCCAGCGCAAGCATAAAGCGGTTGCGCGCCGGTGACGCGAGGGCGCGGCCCACCAATGCCGATGCAGCCAACGCGAATACCGCCAGCAGCCGCAGCGTGTTCTGCGGCGACAGCAGAAAAAGCGCCGCGACAACCACCAACGCCCCGGCTCCCGCGCCCAGGAGATCGAAAAAATAAATACGGCTGATGTGTTTCTTCAGGCAAGTGAAAGCGAGGCCGATACAACTGGCCGCGAAAAAAAACGGCACGAAGAACACCAGGTACATTAGCGACAGGTAGAGCAACTGACGCGGATCCCAGACAATCTCCAGCGCATTGAAAGGTACCAACTGCCCCAGCGCAAAACAAATAATCATGGTGACGCTGAAAAGCAAGGCGCTGACGCTGAATGCCAGGGCAAAATGAGGAACTAACAAGCGCTTGCTTAATGCGATAAAAGAGCCGCTCGCGCCATAGCCAAGGAGCGCCAGGCTAATGACCATGTATGCAAAATGATGCCACTGCACGATCGACAGTAATCGCATCAATAGAATTTCATAGCCGATTGCGGCCACCGAAATAAGCGATACAGAGAAAAATACAAAGTGACGGTTGTGTGTTTTCACAAGGTTCGTCCCGGCCCGTGTTTTTCCCGGGTGACTGCCCCCTAATGCTCGCCGGTCAGCGGTACAAATCGGACGGGAATGATTTGCCGCGTTTTCACTTCCCCTGTCTCGGTTTTTTCGATCAACAACAGTTGTTGGGTCAGGAACCTGCCACCGACCGGGATGATCATTCGTCCCCCGCGGCGCAGTTGCCTGACCAGGTATGGCGGCACGTGACTCGCCGCAGCGGTCACCACGATCGCATCGAAGGGGGCATGTTCAGCCCAGCCGTAATACCCATCGCCCAGGCGGGTCGTGACGTTGTCAAAGCCAAGCAGTTGCAGGCGCGCTGCGGCCTGTTTTGCCAGTGGCTTGATTATTTCGATGCTGTAAACGTTTTTTACGAGCGGTGACAGGATTGCCGCCTGATACCCGGAACCGGTGCCGATCTCGAGAACTACATCGTCGCTGCCAGGTTTTATAAGGTCGGTCATCAATGCCACGATATAAGGTTGCGATATGGTCTGGCCAAAACCGATCGGTAGCGGGCGATTTTCATACGCAAAACGTTTTTGTGCCTCGGGAACAAATTCATGACGTTGCACACTGGCCATAGCCTGCATGACACGCTTGTCAAACGCCTGATCACCGGTAAGCCGCGCATATTCTTCGATCTCGGCAACCATGACGGCTCGATCGAGCGCATACTGCGTATCATCTGCGGGTATCCCAAAAGATACGATCGATAGCAGGATGAAAACCGCGGCCTTACTGTGGTAGATTTTTTTGTACAAATTCATTGATTCCGGACAAATAACGATCCCTGCTCAGCAGGAATCCATTGTTGTGGTCGCCCCAGATTTCCAGCAGCGACTTTGGCTCCATTGCCGAGTCGTAAATCGCTTCGGCCATGGTAAATGGAATGATCTCGTCGTCCCGGCTGTGGATCACGAGCAGCGGGCATTGCAGCTGGCTCACGTATAGGCTCACCGGGTATTCCAGCCTGGTGATCAAGCGCACCGGCATAAAAGGGTACAGTTTGCGCGCCATGTCCAGCGCCGAACTGAAGCTGGATTCGATCATCAAGGCCGCTGGCGTGTGTTGGTTTGCCAGCCAGGCAGCTACCGCGCCGCCGAGCGAGCGGCCAAAAACGATGATCCTGTCCGCTGCCACCCCACGGTCGTTGACCAGGTGATGCCAGGCAGCCTCGGCATCGAGATAAGTTCCTTGCTCAGAGGGTTTTCCCTGACTTTGTCCGTAACCACGATAGTCGATGATCAGCGTGTCCAGGCCCAGTTCGCGAAAGATCGCAATGCTGTCGAGGCGGTGGGAAATATTGCCGGCGTTGCCATGCAAGAACAGGATGACCCCGCGGGCTTGTGCTGCCGGTACGTACCAACCGTGCAATTTCAGTCCATCGCTGGTTTCCAGCGTGACATCTTCATAGTCGAATCCGGCATCTTTGGGAGTAGCGGTCAGGGCCCGACCCGGCATATTGGACAGAAACACCATCCTGTCCTGGAAAAAAAACAACATCAGCGCCAGCAAAACATAGAAACTGGCTGCGGCTATCAACAGTGTGAGAAAATCACGCATGCTCGAAAAGGGTTTTGATCCAATTTTGTTCCCGCACGAATCTGGTCTTAGCCTAAATTCGGAATCATTTCTTTGCAACTAATGGCTGGCGCTGACCATTTGCGATTGCCGGGATGGCGACTCGCCCCCGGTCTGCTTTTTCGTGCGATGGAACAAGCTGGCCCGGTCTCGGCCGCGCTGTTCATACATTCCCGCGGTTTTTAAAAAGACCCGGGAACAGGTTGGCAACCAAGACAAAGCTACCGAGCAGAAATCCGCTGACACCGATAAAAACGAATAACTCCGTCAAAATATGGTCATGTGCCGCGCGACGGCTCATCGACGGCGCCAGCAAGCGGCATCCAGCCAGTCGAGCGTGACAGTGGCGAAAGGTGGTGGCTTGAGGCAGGATGACCGCCTGCGGTTTCCAATTCGAATCCTGGAATGCGGGTGACAATAACAACCAATAGGAGGAGTCCAGATGAACCTATATGCTATTTTGCGACGTGATGGTTTCACTGACGGCCCATCGCTTGAAGCAGCGGCCGCCCGTTCAACTGAAGTCGGGGATGACATGCCGGATGATATCCGCTGGATTCGTTCCTATGTGCTGGAGGAAACCAGTGGGGCACTGGGAACCGTTTGTATCTACCAGGCCAGCAGTGAAGAAGCGATACGCCAGCACGCCCAGGCCGCCGGCCTGCCAGTGACCGAGATCATCCCCATTGCCGACACGGTAATAGTCCGACCCGATCCTGAGTAGGAATCGTAAAAGGCCGGTTGCAATGCCATCGCAACCGGCCTTGAGTTTTCAGGCTTTATCGATCGCCTGTATTCGTTAGCAATAATCTAGAAGCTGTAAGTCCCGCGCAGATACCAGGAACCACCTTCGTAGTTCGCGGCGCTTCGACGTGGATATTGCAAGCCAACGCTAAGCCGATTCGAATTAGGCGGACCAATCGTATCGATGAACTCATCGAATATGTTGGAGGCGCCCAACATCAAGCGGACGTTATCATTGACCTGGTAACCCAACTCCATATCAACGTAGATCGTTGAATTTATCTTGGCGCTTGGGTTAACGGCCGCACCGATTCTGCCACGCTCATCCCAATGCTCGCCATAGAAATTCGCTCTGAACAAGTAATTCCACTTTTCGCCAAAATATGTATTGGCCGTCAGCACGAAGCGATTTTCGGGGTAGTTGTTTTCGATGTCTTCGACCAGGCCGTCATTGACCGGATTGACACCATTGATTTGCTTCTGACCCGTTACATCGGTTTTCGTATGCGTATACGCAAAGGTCAGATCGGTGGTGGTGTCGCCATTTGGCCACTCCAGCGCCGAGGTCAGCACCAAATCGATACCGGTATGTTCAACGTCCAGCGCGTTGGTGTAGAACGAAATGGTCTGGGTGGTCATGGGGTCTACCGAAATATCGCCCGTCCGGTAAATGCGGTCATCGACGTCAATCAGATACCAGTCCAGGGTCAGCGTCGTTGTGTCATTGAGGTCAGCGGTAAACCCGATGCTGAAATTAACCGATGTTTCTTCGGTGAGTGCGGTGCCGCCGACTGCTGCGACCAGGGGGTCAGTCGACCGTACCAGACCCTCTTCGACCTGCAATCCGGTCACGCCATCAAACGTAGTGATCGTGGTAGTCACATTGACCTGACCCGGCGTCGGAGCGTGAAACCCGGTCGATATAGAACCGCGGAAAGCGAGGGTATCCGAGGTCCTGTAGCGCGCTGCAATCTTGCCGTTGAGAGTGCTGCCAAAGTCCGAGAAGTCCTCATAACGCAAGGCATACTGCATCAGGAGGGCGTCACTGACATCCTGCTCGACATCCGCATACACGGCAAAGTTGTCGCGAGAAAACTCACCGGCGTCCTCTGGCCTGATTCCCTTCAATCCATTGGCGCCTGCACCCAGGAATGAATTGGGCTCACCCACTTTCGCGGTATAGGTCTCTTCGCGCCATTCAGCGCCAAACCCCAGATTCACAGTATCGTTGAGCGGAATGGAAAAATCGGCGTTCAGATTCAGCTCTTCCTGCTCGTAACCACCCACATCGAAGTCGCGTTGTGGGATATTCAAGCTCGCATCCAGACCCAGATCCTGGTTAATGGTGTTATTCAGGAAATAGTCCAGTTCGTTCTTGCCGTAACCGACGCTGAAGTCATAGTACATACCGTTCGAGAATTCACCTTCTACGCCACCTACTAAACTGAGATCCTTCTGAGCGCCATCGAGAAATGGCGTGTAGCCAGCGGGCAGTCCCACAAAGCCAAGAGCATTCAATGTCGTTATGGTTACATGATCAAAAGTTCGGTAGAAGAAACGATAGCGACCGTCAGTTTCCGCATATCCCAGGCGCGCGTAAACCTCGGCGTCGGTCGCGGTCGGAAATCCAGCATTCAGGAAGAAACGAGTGCCGTCAGAGTACGGGCGACCCCAGGTCTGCAAGAGGGGTGCGTCGCCAAACGGAGCATCCGCGCCAATTTGCGATAATGGAACGCCCATCGCGATCAGAGTGGCCTCATCATTTACGCGCTGGACACCACGCGAGAGAGCATCGTTCTCGAGGTACTCCAGGCTTACATTGACGAATCCATCGTTACCCGCGGGGAATCCAACATTGGCAGAATATTTGACGCTGCTTTCGCCATCATAATATTCGCCGTATTGAACCGATGCCTCGCCGCCGTCTGAAGCGTCCTTCATTACGAAATTGATAACGCCGGCGATCGCGTCAGATCCATACTGTGACGCAGCGCCATCACGCAATACTTCTACGCTCTTGACTGCGATACCGGGAATCATTCCGACATCGACGCCGTGTGCGCCGTTACCGGCAGCGGGCGCAAAAAAGTGCACCAGGGCAGAACGATGTCTGCGCTTGCCATTGACCAGGACCAAAACCTGGTCGGGTGCCGTACCGCGCAAGGAGGTTGGCCGCACGAACGCGCTGCCATCACCGGTTGCCGGGGTTGCCGTATAGGAAGGCACCACCATTCTCAGGTTGTCCGTGAGATCGGCCGCATTTCCCAGCGCGTTAAAATCTTCGCCTGAAATTACGTCGATGGGAACAGTTGAATCCGCTGCGGAACGTGGTTTGGTGCTACGCGTTCCGATGGAAACGACTTCCTCGATCTCGTCGTTGCCGGCCCCATCCTGTGCGACCGCCGTCTGCGTGAAAAACGCCGCACTGGCGAATACAGTTGCCAGGGCCGCAATATGCTGCCATTTAATGGTCATTTTGGTTTTCCCCTTATCGATATATGTCATTTTTATGAGTAACGGACTTATTATTCTACCGGCCATTTTGCCGGGGCAAATTTCTGACAACAAAGTTAACTGATCGCTTCCATTAATGCAACAAATGATTCACTATTATCATCTATAATTCATTTGTATCAAGACATTGTGGTTTACCCGGGGAACCCGAACGATCAAAACTAAATCTCTACCCATGGAACACACCTATTCAGACACAATACGGCGGCTGGTCGATGCGTTTTCCGATTTGACCCCACAACTGCAGACCGCGGCCCGGTATTTACTCGAGCACCCGGAAGACGTTGGCCTGAACTCGATGCGCACCATCGCCAGGGAAGCCGGCGTACAACCCGCAACCATCAGCCGATTGACCAAGGTATTGGGATTTTCCGAGTACAAGCAACTGCGCGAGCCTTTCAGGCAGCGCCTCAGATACCCTGAACCGGAATATGCATCAGGCGTGCTCGATGTCCAGCGTCGGGGCATTGATGACACGCGGGCTTTATTTGAAGACGTCCGCGCCCAGGATCTCGAGAATATTCAACGCACTCTCGCCGATGACCAGTATCCGATCCTCGTGGAAGCGGTCGAAACCTTGCGAGCAAGCCGCCGGGTATATGTACTCGGTTTGCGTGGAGCCTTCTCGCCTGCATTTCTGTTCCATTATGCCTACCAGTTATTCCGTGACAACAGTCAATTGCTGGACGCCAGCGCCGGAATTTTTGCGGACCAGTTGCGCGGCATCGGTGCCGACGACAGCATGCTGGTTGTCTCGTTTCCACCCTACACGCGGTTGACGATCGACGCAGTCGGCTACGCGGCGGAAGCGGGCGCGAAGATTATCGCCATAACGGACAGCGACGTTTCGCCGGCCGCGCTGGCGGCGACGCATACGATTGTCAGCTACCACAATTCGCCGTCTTTCTATCAGTCGTTTACCGGTGCGCTCGCCGTCAGCCAGGCGCTTATTACACTGCTGGTCTCCAAGACGGGCGTCGATGCGCTGAAGATCGTCCAGGAAGCCGAGCAACAGTTGTCCCGGATTAGCGCTTACTGGTGACCAACAAGGGCCAGTTACAGGAATAACAAGAATAAATGAGTCACGTGCTACACAGAAGTTTGTTATGCGATCCGCCGCTCGCCGTTCGCGGTGATGGCCTTTATATTATTGATGATACGGGTAGCCGGTATCTCGACGCCTGCGGCGGCGCGGCCGTCTCCATCCTGGGGCACAATAACGAAAAAGTCATCGAGGCGATTCGGCGACAAGCCGAAACGCTGCCGTACGCGCATACAGCGTTTTTCAGCACCGCGGTACTCGAAGAGCTGGCCGACACGCTGGTCGCGGATGCGCCCGGCATGGACAAAGTCCTGTTCGTGTCAGGCGGTTCGGAAGCCGTCGAAGCTGCCCTGAAACTGTCGCGCCAGTATTTTGTCGAGATTGGTGAAGCCAAGCGGCATCTCTTTATCGCGCGCGAACAAAGCTATCATGGCAATACGCTGGGGGCCCTTGGCGTGGGCGGTAATCAGTTGCGCCGACGCCTGTTTGCACCGTTGCTCAAACAAGGGAATTATATTTCACCGTGTTTTGAATATCGCGGGCGAAACGCCGATGAAAACCGCGAGGCATATGGGCTGCGGGTTGCCGATGAGCTTGAGGCGAAGATACTGGAGCTTGGCCCGGTCAATGTAGCGGGCTTTATCGTGGAAACAGTGGCGGGAGCTACAATCGGCGCCGTCCCCGCCGTTCCCGGTTACTTCGCCAGAATTCGCGAAATCTGCAATCGATATGGCATCCATCTGATTCTCGACGAGGTCATGTGCGGCACCGGGCGGACCGGCAGTTTGTTTGCCTATGAACAGGAAGGCATCGTGCCGGACATGGTCACGCTCGCCAAGGGTCTTGCCGCCGGCTATCAACCGATTGGCGCCTTATTGACCCAAGGCTACCTGAGCGAATCGATCAAGACCGGCAGCGGCTTTTTTCAGCATGGCCACACGTTTATGGGTCACGCGACAGCCGTCGCGGCAGCGCTGGCTACGCTACGCGTCATCAACGATGATAAGTTGCTTGAAAATGTCACGGCTCGTGGCGCGTCATTGAAGAACAAATTGCAGACGGCACTCGGTGGCCATGCCCACGTTGGCGACATTCGCGGCCGCGGGCTGTTAATCGGTATCGAACTGGTGAAAGATCGCGTTAGCAAGGAACCATTCGACCCCGATCTCAAATTACATCAACAGGTTCAGATGCAGGCCATGCGTGAGGGCTTGCTTTGCTATGGCATGGGCGGGACGGTTGATGGCCGGCTGGGCAACCATATACTGATCGCGCCGCCATATACGATTGAAGAGCGCCACGAAGACGAGATCGTCAGCCGGCTGGTGGCTGCCGTGGCGGCCGCGATGCCGATATAGGAACCTGCCGGTCTTAGGGTTGCTTGTTCGACAGAAACCACTCTCGCGCTGCATCGATGTCACGGAAGATGCGCCGCTCGCGCGGAGCGATCTCTTCTGCGTACACTCCATACATCCGGGCCAGACCGTATTCAAGGTCGCGTTCGACGACCAGGCTGATGCGCTTCGCGAACCGGGGAAGGTGCGGAGCAAGAAAGCGAGCGATTGATTTCAAGTCTTCGGCACTAAGTTTGGAGAAATCGCACCGCCGGTAGTCAAAGATCGAATCCATGCCGTCGACGTAGTCGGGGTGTGCGAGCAGGGCCTCGATAGCGCTTTCAATTTCAGGAACGCTCGATGCTTCACCGACATCGACCACCGCTATCGCTGACTCGAGGTCTATTTGAATATCCATACCTGCGGAAACGCGCCTTTCAATTGGATCGATTCAGGTAACAACTTCGCCTGCAATCATGATTATAGTCCAGTTCCAGAACAACATCGGCGGTTTCAGGGAGGGCGACCAGGTTTTCTCTCGTCAAGCGCTCATAATGCTGCATAAAGCGGGCTACCTGTTCGCTGCCCATAATACCTTCGTCATCGGTGGGTGTAATCACGGCAAGTTTCCGTTCTTGCTCGAGACGCCAGCGGTATACGGCGCCCAGATTCGGTGCGCGTAAAAAAATCAGCGCGTCCAGTTGCACGAACAAATCGGCATAACTTCCATGGAGTTGGTCATTGACATAGCGACGCCATTCCCCAGACGTGTCTTCCTGGCGCTCCAGCAGATTGACCGGCTGGGATAAGGCGTCGTTCGATTGTGGTTTGCCGCCGACGCACCAGCCTTCGAGAATGATCAGATCGACCGGTCCGGTGACAACGGGCCAGGCATCAGGGTTCGCGCGATCGTCCCGCGCCTTGTCGAAGCGCGGCAACGATAAGCTGGTTTCTGCATCAAGATTTCTGAGTTTCTCAACGCAGGCTGCAAGCATTGTCATATCATGAGTACCGGGAACGCCCCGGGTTGCCAGCAATGGGTGAATACGCTTGCCTAATTCTCCGCGCTCTGCCTTGGTCAGATAAAAGTCATCGATCGACAAGACCGCCACGCGCCAGCCGGCATTCGATTCAAGCGCGAGTCGCAGGAAGGCCGCGAGCGTCGATTTTCCAGTGCCCTGTGCTCCATTGATTCCAAGAAACAGTGTCTTCCGAGGCCGGTGCTGTTGTATCACCCACCTCGCCAGGGGTGAATAGTGTGCGTCGATCAAGTCGCGAAACTTATCGGGTAGTCGATGCTCGGCAATAAATTTCTTCTGTTGCTGATTCGTCAGCACGCGGAAAACAGCTCTTTTCAATTCTCGGCCTCGGCCAGGCGAAGGCGCTCGCGCATCTCGTCGATGCGCCCTGTCATGTCGGCAATAATTTGCCTGAACTCGGGTGTATCGTGTAACGAGACCAGGTTTGGATCCAGTTCGGTATACCACGCATGGATCCATCCGGCATTGACTGCCTGCCGAAGAGCGGTCAGGGACTGATCCGGGTCTCCCTCGATCGCGTGGATCGAAGCGAGAAGATAATAGATGCCCGCTGGTACGCGCTCGCGCTCTATTTCCTTGCTGACCAACGCGCGAAGTTGCTCGAGTAGCCCACGAGCCCGAACCACGTTGTTGTCTTTCAGGTATAGGTGCGCTGCGCTCACCACAGGCAAGACTGCAGATGCAAGTGCGCCAGGGACGTTCATGGCTTCGATGATTTCAGGTCCACAGCATTCCGCTGCAGACACATCTGCATTGCTTTTCGTGGCCAGCGTATGTACTTGTTCGTATGCGCGCAGGGCATGCGAGTCATGGCCGATGACCATTTCATAAAGCGCGATGCGGGCGAGCCGCCCGGGGTGGTCGAGTTCTTCTTCCGCCCACGTGTGGAGCACCGTTCCAGCTAGGTCGTAGTCGCGCCGTGCAATCGATGAACCCGCGCGCTCGTGCATCAGTACCCAGGCAGGGGGTTTCGATTCAGCGAGACGCTCTACCCAGCGGTCCGCCGCTGCATGATCGTTCAGTGAGCGATAGCACGAGACGAGTAATTTGAGAGCGGACCAGTCCGCATCAGGACCTCTTCGATCGGCGTACTCCCTGAGCAGCAACACGGCACGATCCAGTTTTCCGGATTCTATGAGGTTGATGGAAAATACCAGATAGGCCAGATGAAAATCCGGATCGATGCCGATGGCCCTGCGAAAGTGCTCTTCAGCGGTCGCTTGGTCGGCACCTGCATAGTACTTGCCCAGGTTCATCTGGATGAGTGGCGATTGCGGATCCAGCTCGGCCGCCATTTTCACCATCGTTACGGCCTCCTCATCACGCTCCATGCGCTGCAGCGTGGACCCATACCATTGGTATGCCATCGCATAGTTGGGATTTAGCTCGATGGCACGCAGGAACGCTGCTTCGGCTCTTTCCCAGTCCTCGTGCGACAAACGAGCCAGACCCATCGCAGCCCACACTTCTGCTTCCTGATCGTCAATAGCCAGCGCCTCCCTGGCGGCGGCTTGAGCCAGAGTTTTGAAATCCTGACCCGAGTACGAGGTCAGTAGGCTATAGGCCATGGCCAGGCCGGCATAGGCGCGAGTAAAATCCAGGTCGATCTCGATCGCCTGTTTGAAATGGGCGATCGATTGCTCCAGGTCGTCTGTCGTGCGATAGCGCTGGTAATACCGGCCCAGCAAATAGAACTCAAAGGCATCGATGTCCGCAGTGGCAGCCTCCAGGCCTTCGATGAAGCGGTCGCTGAGTGGCGGCGTCTGAAATACCTGGGCCACCGCCAATGCAATGTCCCGCTGGATGGCAATCAGATCCGTCGCGTCGCGATCAAAGGATTTCGACCAAAGATGAAAGCCGTCACTGACGCTGACCAATTGGGCTGTAATGTGTATGCGGCCGCCGAGCTTGCGCACGCTGCCTTCGAGCACCGTGTCAACATTAAGCTTTTCGCCAATGGTCTGGATGTCGACATCCTTGTCCGCGAAGCGGAACGCCGACGTGCGCGCGGCAACTTTCAAACCCGGGACGTTCGATAGCGCATGGATCAACTCTTCGGAAATGCCGTCGCCCAGGAATTTCTGGCTTTGATCGTCGCTCATATCGACGAAGGGCAGGACCGCGATGGATTTGGGCACGATCTTTGCCGATGATGACTCCTGCTTGTCTTGCTGTTGCCAGGCCATAAAAGTCGCACCGACAAGCAAAACCGCGATTGTAAGCGCGGTGGCGAAGCCCGGCCGTCGGCGCCACACAGGTATCGATTCATTCTGCTCCTCGCCATGCAGAAACTCGACCGGTGCCAGGAGCCGATAGCCCTTCCTTGGAATGGTCTCGATATAGCGAGCGTGGTGGGGGTCGTCTTCCAGGACGGTGCGCAACCGGTGAATCCGCTGGTAAACCGCATCGTCCCCGACCACGCGCTCGTTCCACACGGCTGCGGTCAGTTCGTTGCCTGAGATCACCTGACCGGCTCGGCGGGCCAGGTAAACCAGCACTGCCATGGCCTTCGGCTCGATCGTGACGCTGTTGCCATTGCGCTCGAGGCGGTCGAGCGCGGGCGTCACCGTCCATTGACCGACGGTGAACTGATTCGCTTTGGCGCTTTGAACCATCACAAGCCCTCTTGCCCCATCTTCACAGTATAGACCCTCAGTCGACTCGTAAGTCATTGATTATGTGATATCAATTGGTCTGCTCCAGCGGTCCAGATTGCCAGGTCGATCAGCCTGTCAGACAAATTTAAGAAAAATTTAAGGTTTCCTTAAGGACTTCTTGACCTCACACGCAGTATTAAAGGGTGGACGGAATCCGCGCTCCTTCGCCGGCATCCATTAGGTGTTGCCGGAAGGTCAAGGGAATGAACGTTCGAAATCCGTCACGGCTGCCGATTTTTCTTGTAATGAGGGGTGAACTCCATGATCCACACAGATACGAAAATATTGAGCCTGGCTGCAGCGTTGTTGCTGTGTTTTGGCACCTACGCCCTGGCCGCTCCGCCGGAGGGTAAGGGCAAGCCTCCCAAGGGCAACCAGCCGGTTGATGCCACCGCGGAGTTTAGCGGAGACATCATGTCTAGTGGACTTGTGGACGGGCGCCTGCAGGGGGAACTTGTCGATAACGGCGGCTTCGACACGATGAAAGGGCAATTACTCAGCGGTGAGGAGATTACCATTGGCGGTGATGCCGGTGGGGCTCTCCAGTATTTTGCAGGTATTCCTCCAGATGTTCTTCCAGCGGATCCACCGGTTCTTCCAGCGGCCGGTGTAGATGTCCAGTATCGAATGGTCACTTTTGACGTGGATAGCGGAGTCACCTGGACAATCCGTCTCGATCGCGACAAGGAGCCCCCGAATCGGGTGCAGTTCAAAATGAGATGGCTCAACGTAGATGGATTCGAACGCCATCTGCGGATCGGCTGGGTGGTCCAGGCCTACGAAGATGAAATATACCCGCTGCCCGACAGTGAATACGGAGAGGTTGCCGATGGCGATACTTCGCTGGAATCCGCGACGGTTACGTTCGACGCGGATTTCTTCAGGATCGATGGGGACGTTGTAGTACCCAGCAAAGGGAAGAAGACGAAGACCGAGCAAGAGGTCTTCTCGCAATACGGCGAGTTATACGATGCCACCGTTGCACCTTGGTGCGCAATGGGAGGAACTTTGGGAGAATTATTAGATCCAGATTCCAGCGAAACCATTTACCCTTGTCGAGAATCGACCACGATTCAGACAGCCTTGGTTACTACTGACTAACCGATTGTTGCGCCGGGCACACCGAAAGCATGCCGAACGCGCACCGGTGTTGCTGCGCGCGCGCCCGGTGGTCTTGAGGTCCTTCGGGGAGTCTTCTGTGGCTTCTCGGAGGAAGTGAGGACCCGTGGCTTGCCGTCCCTGTCTGTCGGCAGGTTTGGCTTTTTCATTTTTTCAGCTGTCGCTCTGAAGTAGTGCAAATCACGCAGCGTCTTTTCAGGTTACTTTTCCGAGAGCGCGATTGAAATCATCCTCGGAAACCTGACGAAACGAATATTTGTAACCAAAGTATACGGCCATCCCGTAAAACAGTACGTCGATAATCTCGAACGTCGATGCCAGCAACTCGTAAGTGATTGCAAAATCCAGTTGCACCAGTATGTCCATGAACGACATTCCTTCGCTAACGGAAATGAAATAGGTCATCGTCAGAACCTTGCCGACGACGCAACCGACCA